>JAUHWJ010000005.1 GCA_030424705.1 Alphaproteobacteria bacterium
AGGCGAGGGAACCCGTCTCCGCCAGCCCGTAGGGCGCGACGGAAAGCGTCGCCGGCTCCTCGATCCGCCCGACGCCGCGGCTGACCTCCACGCCGCTCCAGTCGAGCGCGGCAAGCGCCGGGTCCGATCCGGCGCGCACGGAGGGGCCGAGATTGCGGCGGCGAAGCTCATCGGCCAGTGCTGCGGGGAGGTCGGCCATCGAGCCGATCCGGCTCGCCGTCGCATCCGCCTTCACCGCGCGGGCGATGAAGGCCTCTACA
Source organism: Alphaproteobacteria bacterium (assembly GCA_030424705.1). GTDB lineage: Bacteria > Pseudomonadota > Alphaproteobacteria > Rhodobacterales > Rhodobacteraceae > Pikeienuella. Next base: position 261 of record JAUHWJ010000005.1, read on the forward strand.
CGCTCTTCCGGCATGGTGCGGCTCTGCATCGGGCGCGGCGTCTCGGGCCGCTCCCCGGCGAGGCGGGCGGAGACCGCCGCCTCCCGGTCCGCCCCGGTGGCTAGGCGGGAGGCGAGGCGGGCGAGGATGCGATCCCGCGCGCTCATCGTCCGCCCTTCACCTTCTGCGCCCTCGCCCAAGCGGCCATGAACGTGCCGCCCTCTGGCGCCGGGAAATCCCGCTGCGCCGTCCAGCCCCCGGCGAGCGGCAGCTTCGCGAAGCGCCCGCGCTTGCGGCCCATGAGCCCCAGGGCGAAGACCGCCGCCCGCGTCGCAAGCCGGTAGAGCGCGGGCCGCTCCGCGAATGCGGCCCAGAACTTCAGCCCGTATCGCGCCGCCTTTGGAGAGAGGTTCCGCTCGAATTCCCGCTCCCGCCAGTGCCGCATCATCTTAGGCAAGGGGATGCGCATGGGGCAGACCGCCTCGCACCGCCCGCAGAAGGTGGAGGCGTTCGGCAGCATGCCGCCCTCCTCCACCCCGATCAACGAGGGCGTCAGCACCGCGCCCATCGGGCCGGGATAGACCCAGCCATAGGCGTGCCCGCCCACCGCCTGATAGACCGGGCAATGGTTCATGCAGGCGCCGCAGCGGATGCAGCGCAGCATCTCCTGGAACTCCGTGCCGACCATCTCCGTCCGCCCGTTGTCGAGCAGGATGACGTGATATTGCTCCGGCCCGTCCGGGTCCTCCGCCCGGCGCGGCCCGCTGGAGAGCGTGGTGTAGACCGACATATCCTGCCCGGTGGCGGAGCGGGCGAGGACGCGCAGCACGGTCGCCGCGTCCTCCATCGTCGGCACGATCTTCTCCAGCGAGGCGAGGACGATATGCACCTTGGGCAGCGACTGCGAGAGGTCGCCGTTGCCCTCGTTGGTGACGATGATGCTCTGCCCCGTCTCCGCGATCAGCATGTTGGCGCCGGTGATCCCCACCTCCGCCTCGAAATACTTCTGGCGGAGAATCGTCCGCGCCTCCGAGAGCATGGAGGAAAGCTCGGAAAGGTTCCGGTCCGCCGGAAGATGCGTGTGCCGCTCCCTGAACAGCGCCTCCACCTCGTCCGACGTGACATGGATCGCCGGGGCGATGATGTGGGAGGGGGCCTCGCCGCGCAGCTGGATGATGTATTCGCCGAGATCGGTCTCGACCGGCCTGATCCCGTTCTGCTCCAGCCAGTCGTTGATCCCCGCCTCCTCGGAGATCATCGTCTTGCCCTTGTTCACCGTCTTCGCGTCGACCGAGCGGCAGATGTCGAGCACGATCCGCCGCATGTCCTCCGCCGTCTCGGCCCAGTGGACATGCCCGCCCGCCGCCGTGACCTTTTCCTCGTAGCGCGCGAGATAAAGGTCGAGATGGCCGAGCACATGGTTCTTAAGGTCCCGCGCAGCGTCTCGAATCTGGTCGAATTCCGGCACCCCGCCGGCGGCGACGCGGCGCTTGCCGACGAAGCCCTCGCCGGCGTTCTTCATTGCCTTCTGGAGGTTCTGGTCGGCCATTGCCGCCTTCACGTTCTCCTTGAAGAGGCGGCTCGTGGGCTCATGCGCGGTCATTCTCTCGCCTCCCCGATCGCCGGTCCGTCCGCCATGCCGGCCAGCACCTCGACGACATGGCGGGCCTTCACCGGCTTGCCCTCCCGGCTCAGCTTGCCCGCCATGTTCATCAGGCAGCCGAGATCGCCGGCGAGGATCGTCCCCGCCCCGGTCGCGGCGATGTTCGCCGCCTTGTCCCCCGCCATCTTGGCGGAAATGTCCGGATACTTGACGCAGAACGTGCCGCCGAAGCCGCAGCACACGTCCGGGTCCTTCATCTCCTTCAGCTCCAGCCCCTCGACCGCGCCGAGGAGCTTCCGCGGCTGCGCCTGCACGCCGAGCCCGCGGAGGCCGGAGCAGGAATCGTGATAGGTGACCGCGCCGGCGAACTTCATGTCCGTGGGCGTGAAGCCCATCACGTCGACAAGGAACGACGTGATCTCGTGGCTCTTCGCGGCGAGCGCGCGGGCGCGCGCGGCCCAGGCCGGCTCGCCCTCGAACATCGCCGGATAATCCTTCACCAGCGTGCCCATGCAGCTGCCCGAAGGGCCGACGACGTAATCGTAGCCTTCGAAGGCGGCGATGACGGAGCGGGCGAGCCGCTTCGCCGTCTCCCGGTCGCCGGAATTATACGCCGGCTGGCCGCAACAGGTCTGCGCCGCCGGAACCTCCACCTCGCATCCCGCCTCGGTCAGCAGCGCGACGGAAGCGAAGCCGACGGAGGGGCGGAACATGTCCACGAGGCAGGTGACGAAGAGGGCGACGCGCGGCTTCCGGCTCATTTCGGCTCCTTTGGCTTCCCCCGCGTTAGCCGAAGAGGGCGCGGCTTTCCATGGCGAAATCGCCACGCCCCGCTATGAAGGGGGCATGAGCGAACCCGATTTCCGGCATGAGGAAGCCGCCCCCGCCCGCCCGGTCGCCGGGGTGGACGAGGCCGGGCGCGGCCCCTGGGCGGGGCCCGTCGTCGCCGCCGCGGTCATTCTCGATCCTGCGCGCATCCCGCCCGGCCTGAACGATTCGAAGAAGCTCTCCGCCCCCCGGCGCGAAGCGCTTCTCGCCGCTCTTCGGGATGTGGCGGAGATCGGCCTCGGCGTCGCCAGCGTGGAGGAGATCGACCGGCTCAACATCCTCCGCGCCGCGGACCTCGCCATGCGCCGCGCGCTCGAGGCGCTGTCGCGCCCCGCCGGCTTCGCCCTGATCGACGGAAACCGCGTCCCCCCGGGCCTTCCCTGCCCGGCGGCGGCGCTGGTGAAGGGAGACGCGCGGGCGCTCTCCGTCGCCGCCGCCTCCATCGTCGCCAAGGTGGAGCGGGACAGGATCATGGCCGCCCTTGCCGAACTCCATCCGGGCTACGGATGGGAGCGGAACGCGGGCTACGGCGTCCCGGCCCATCTCGCAGCGCTCCGAGCGCAGGGCATCACACCACATCATCGTAGGTCCTTTCGCCCCATACTCAATATGTTGTGTGAAGAAAACCTCAGAGATCATTGATTCAAAACAGTTATTGACGCTCGCATTGCAATGAATCATGTTGGCCCTCAACGGCGATTCGCCAGGAGGGCGCGGGAATGATCGGCTACAGCGATGCGAAGGGCGCCCTGCCCGCGGACTCCGTGATCGAGGGGGATTGCGTGGCGGCGATGAACGCGCTCCCCGCCGCTTCGGTCGATCTCGTCTTCGCCGACCCGCCCTACAACCTTCAGCTGAAGGGGGAGCTGCACCGGCCGGACAATTCGCGGGTGGACGCGGTGGACGACGAATGGGACCGGTTCGACGGCTTCGCCGCCTATGACCGCTTCACGAGGGACTGGCTGGCCGCCGCCCGCCGTGTGCTGAAGCCGGACGGCGCGCTCTGGGTCATCGGCTCCTATCACAACATCTTCCGCGTCGGCGCGGCGCTTCAGGACCAGGGCTTCTGGGTGCTGAACGACGTCGTCTGGCGGAAGTCGAACCCGATGCCGAACTTCCGCGGCAAGCGCCTGACCAACGCGCATGAGACGCTGATCTGGGCCGCGCGCTCGGAGGCCGCGAAGTACTGCTTCAACTACGACGCCATGAAGGCGATGAACGACGGCGTGCAGATGCGCTCCGACTGGGAGTTCCCCATCTGCTCCGGGGCCGAACGCCTCAAGGACGCCGCGGGCCAGAAGGCCCACCCCACGCAGAAGCCGGAGGCGCTGCTCCACCGCATCCTCCTCGCCTCGACCCAGCCGGGCGACGTCGTGCTCGACCCTTTCTTCGGAACGGGGACGACGGGCGCCGCCGCGAAGCGGCTCGGCCGCCGCTGGATCGGGATCGAGCGGGACAAGGGCTATATCGAAGCCGCCCGCGCCCGCATTGCCGCCGTGGAGCCCGCCTCGGCGGACGCGGTGCTCGTCACCGCCTCGAAACGGAAGGAGCCGCGCGTGCCCTTCGGCGCGGTGGTCGAGCGGCGGATGCTCGCGCCCGGCGCCGTGCTCGAAAGCTACAACGGCCGCCACACAGCAAAGGTGCGCGCCGACGGCTCCCTCGTCAGCGCCGCCGCTTCGGGCTCGATCCACCAGGTCGGCGCAGCGGTGGAGGGCGCACCCTCCTGCAACGGCTGGACCTACTGGCATTTCCGGAAGGACGGCGCGCGTGTGCCCATCGACGTGCTGCGCCAGCAGATCAGGGCGGAAATGTCCGCCTGATCCTCCCATCCCTCGCCTGGGGCCCCTGCTGCGGCCCTCACCTCCCGCCGGGCCCTGCGCCCGGCGGGTTTTTCTTCATGTCTGGGCGAGCGCGCGGCCGATCACGACGTTCTGGATCTCCGTCGTCCCGTCGAGATATTCCGCCATCTTCGCCGCTTCGAGATGCCGCGGCAGCCGGCATTCTCGGCGGAAGCCGAGCCCGCCCATCGCCTGCATCGCCGCGGCGATCCCCGTGAAGGCGGCGCGGGTGGACGCCTTCTTCGCATGGGCGGCGGCGAGCCGCGCATCCCCGCCCGAATCGAGAAGCCCGATCGCCTCCTCCGTCAGCAGCTGCGCCGCGCGAAGCGCCGTCGCCGCGTCCGCGAGGGGGAAGAGCACGCCCTGCCGGTCGATAGTCGGCGCCCCAAAGGCGCGGCGCGAGGCGGCGGAGCGGCGCGCCGTCTCCAGCGCGTCGACGAGAATCGCGCAGCACATCGCGGAAAGGAGGACACGCGCAAGGTCGATCCCCCGCATCGCCGCCCGGAACCCCTCGCCGACAGGGGCGAAGGCCCGCTCCGCCCCGACCCGGACGCCCGCGAGCGTCAGCCCGCCCGCGCCCATCACATGGCAGCCGAGCATGGCATAGGCCGGCCCGATCTCGAGCCCGGCGTCGCCCCTCTCGACGAGGAAGGAGCCCATGACCTTGCTCCCCGGTCCGTCGCCCGCCCGCGCGTAGACGTTGAAGAGCCCGGCGCAAGCCGCGTTCGTCACCCAGGCCTTCTCCCCGTCGAGCCGCCAGCCCGCGCCCTCGGGCCGCGCTTCGGTCGTGATCGACGCCGGGTCGCTGCCCGTCTCCGGTTCGGTGAGGCAGAAGGCGCCGATGATCTCGCCGGAGAGGAGCGCCGGAAGGTAGCGCGCGCGCTGATCCTCCGAGCCGCCCCGCGCCAGCGCCGCGGCGAGGTTGATATGCACGACGAGGCTGAAGCCGAAGGCGAGGTCCGCCCGCGCCAGCGCGGCGAGGACCGAGGCGGCGACCCTCACCCGCGCGCCGCGCCCGCCCATCGCCTCGGGCACGAGCAGCCCGCCGAACCGCCCCGCCGCCTCGCGCAGGAGCGCCTCCGGCATGGCGCGCCGCGCCTCCCAGTCCTCGATCACGGGGGCGACGCGTTCCTCGGCGAAGCGCCGCGCCTCCCCGATCAGCGCCCGTTCCGCATCGTCGCATCCCGTCTCGAACATCGCTCCGCCCTTCGCGTTTCCCTTGCCCCAAGGCATAGGGCCGAAGCGCGGGCGGCGGAAGGGCGTCCGCCCCGTTCAGGCGCTGAGCCGCTCCGCCCGGGCGACGCGGAGCCATTCGGCCAGCGCCTCGGCCGGCATCGGGCGGGCGATGCCGAAGCCCTGCGCCTCGGCGCAGCCGATGGAGAGCAGCTTGGCGCGCTCGCCCGCTGTCTCCACCCCCTCCGCGAGCGCGGCGATGCCGAGGCCCTTCGCCATCTCCACCATCGCACGAGCGACCTTTTCCTGCCGGTCGTCCACGTCGATGCTGCTGATGAAACCGCGGTCAATCTTGATCCGGTCCACCTTCACACGCTTCAGCGAGGCGATGGAGGCATGGCCGGTGCCGAAATCGTCGATGTCGATCCGGACGCCGATCCGCCCCAGCGCCTGGATCGAGCGCACGATCTCGTCGTCCCGCTCGCCGATCAGGACGCTCTCGATCACCTCGACGGCAAGGTCGCCGGGCTCGAGATCGCGCGCCTCAAGCGCCCACTTGATCCGCTCGGCGAGGAATCCGTCCGCCAGCCGCCCGGCGTTGACGTTGACGCCGACGACCGGAACCTCGAGTCCGCGCCGCCGCCAGGACACCAGCGAATCGAGCGCGCGGTCGAGGATCGCCTCGTCGATCCGGTCCATCAGCCCGCCTTCCTCCGCGACGGGGAAGAAAGCGCCGGGCGCGAGCACGCCGCGCTCGGGATGGATCCAGCGCGCCAGCGCCTCCGCCCCGGTCACTACGCCGTCCGAGAGGCGGATCTGAGGCTGGAACCAGGGCTCGATCCGCCCTTCGTCCAGCGCGGCGGAGAGTTCGTCGCGAAGCTGCGCATCCGTCTCCATCCGCGCCTTGAGCGCCGGGGTGAAAAGCGTGTGGCTCCCGCCCGCCTCGCGCGCGGCGCGCGCCGCGGCGGCGGCCTCGACGGCGAGTCGCTCCCCGTCCGCCTCGCCCAGCGGGCCGAGCACGATCCCGGCGGCGCAGCCGATCTCCGCCGTAGCGGAGCCCACGGCGAACGGCGTGCGCACGGCGCGGGAAAGCCGCGCGGCCATCGCTTCCGCTTCGGCCTCGCCCGAGACGTTCATTGACACGATGCAAAAGGAGGTCGGCGCCGTGCGCGCCACGAGATCGCCCTTCCGCGTCTCCATGCGGATGAGCCCGGCGGCGCGGCGCAGCGCGGTCTCCCCCGCCTCCCGGCCATGCAGTTCCGCGACGCGGCGAAGCCCGGTGAGGTCGAGCTGGCAGACGCCGACGCGCCGCCCGCTCCGCGCAGAAGCCGCCAGCGCGAGGTCGAGATGGGCGGCCATTGCGCGGGCGTTCGGCAGGCCCGTCTCCGGATCATGGGTCTCCATATGCTCGAGCCGCTCGGTCATCTCCGCCGCCGCCGCCTCGGCCGCCTCGGCCCGCCTCGCAAGCGGGCCGATCACCCGGAACTGGAGGAAGGCGGCCAGACCGAGCGCTCCGGCGCCCATCGCCAGCGCCTCCGGCGCGCCCGAAATCGCCGCAGGCGCGACCGCCAGCGCGGAGAGGACGGCCAGCGCCGCCGACCCGGTCAGAGAAAGGGAGCCCTCGGCCCCGTTCGCGCCTGCATCGTCCATCGAAACACCCCACAGAAACCGTCACCCGCGTGCAGACTATCGCCGCCGCGCAACCGCCCGGTTAACGAAAGTCGGGGCTTTCGCCCGGTTTTCGCCTAAAGGGCCGGGGATTGGCTCGCATGCGCCCCGCTGCGATAGGGCGCCCAGTCCGCGATCTCGGGATAATGAAGCCGCCGCCAGGCCTTCACCCGCCGGTTCATCACCCGGAACCAGAGCGGCGGCGTCATCGCCAGCAGCACCATGAGCGGATAGCCGTAGGGCAGTTGCGGCGCCGCCTCCTCCGGCCAGGAGCGGAGGAGCGGAAACCGGCGGTCCGGCTTCACATGATGATCCGAATGGCGCTGGAGGTTGATGAGCAGAAGATTCGTCATCCGCTGCGCGGCGTTCCAGCTGTGATGCGGCCCCGCCGGCTCGAACCGCCCGCCGCCGAGATGCTTCCGCGTCAGCCCGTAATGCTCGACATAGTTCACCGCCTCGAGCTGGAGAATCGCCACCGCAGCCTGAAGCGCCCAGAGGCCGATCGCCGCCCATCCCCCGATCGCCCAGGCGAGCAACAGCAGGAGCGCCGTCCCCATGCCATGCCGCGCCCAGGGATTGGACCAATGGAGGAAGGGCCGCCCCCGCCGGCGCCGCCGCGCCCGGTCGATCTCCCAGGCCGAGCGCACCGTTCCCCAGACGGCGCGGGGCAGGAAGCGCCAGAATCCCTCGCCATAACGCGCCGTCACCGGGTCCTTCGGCGTCGCCACATGAACATGGTGATTCGCCAGATGCTCCGTCGCGAAATGGCCGTAGCCGACCGTGACGAGAAGGGTCTCGCCCAGCGCCCGCTCGAATCGCCGGCGCGAATGGATCAGCTCGTGCGCATAGGTGATCCCGATCCCCCCCGTCGCGATCCCGAGCCCGGACATCAGGAGAATCGCCTCCGCGGTCGAGAGCCAGCGCGTCGCGGCGAAAAGGCAGAAGGCGATGAGCGCGATCTGGACCGGAACCCACGCCCAGGTCACGAAGCGATGCCAGAAGAGCGCGGCGTCCGGCGCATCCTCCGGCGCGTCCCCCTCCGCCTTGCCGAGCGCCCGGTCGAGAAGCGAAACCACGACCCAGCCGTAAACCGCCGGGCCGACCAGCCACCACGAGCCCCAGAGCGCCGCCGCGACGAGCAGCGGCGCCATGATGAAGGAAACGGCGAAGGCGAATGCGGCGGGCATGGCGGGAGCATCGCCGATTCGGGTTGACGGAGAAATGACGCCCTCGCTTCAGAACCAGCGGCGCGTCCGCGCAGCCCAGGCGTCGAACGCCTCCGGAAAGGCCGCGCGGAGCCTCGCCTCCTCGCCCCGGATGAACCGCGCGCCGATCACCCGCACGAAAAGCGGGACGATGACGAAAGGCAGGAGCGCGCCGAGGCTAAGGCCCCAGCCGAGAAGGATCGCCGCATCCGCCGCATAAATCGGGTTGCGGCTGAAGCGGAATGGCCCGGAGGTCACGAGCGCGGAGGGCGCCTCATGCGGCACGATGGTCGTCCTCGCCCGCCGGAACTCGACCGCCGCCCAGACCATCACGAGCAATGCCGCGAGGATCACCGCCCGCCCCGCCCAGAGCGCCGCCGCCCCCTCCCATGCCGGCCAAGGCGCGAAGCTGGCGAGGCCCCACATCGCCGCCATCGCCCCAACGAGCCAGACCGGCGGATAATCGAGCGTCAGCCGCATCGCCCTAGCCTTCGAGCACCACGGGCGCCGCCGCCGCACCGATCCGGCAGAGCGCCGCCTCGCCGAAGGGCTTGCCCATCAACATGATCCCGGTCGAGGGCGTCGGCGTCGGCAGCGTCAGCGCCGAGAGGCCGAGGAGGTTGCCGATCCGCGTGTTGCGAAGCGTCAGCAGGTTCTCGGCAGCAAAGAAGTCGAGATCCGCCAAAAGCTTCGCGGCCTCCGGGGGCAGGATCGGGCAGGAGGGGATCAGCACCGCGTCATAGGCCGCGACGCGGGCCGCCCATTCCGCGCGGATCGCCTTCAGCTTCCGCCAGGCGCGGAGGTAGTCCGCCGCGCTGATCGCGGCGCCAGAGCGGAACCGCTCCCGCACCGGGGCGAACATCACGTCGCCCCGCTCCTCGATCATGGCCCCCCATTCCGCCCAGGCCTCGCCGGTGAAGAGCGCGGGCGAGAGCGGCATCGCGGCTGCGACCTCGGGCGCCTCGATCCGCTCGATCTGCGCGCCCGCGCGGGCGAGCGCGGCGACAGCCGCCTCGAAGGCCGCCCGCGGGGCATCCCGGCACTCCTCTCCGAGCGCAACGGTCTCCAGCACGGCGAGTCGCGCGCCCGAAACCGTCGCGCCGCCAAGATCGGGCGCCCGCTCCCCCGCCATCGCGCTCGCGAGAAGCGAAGCGTCCTCGACCGAGCGGCAGAGCGGGCCGATCGTGTCGAACCCCTCGCAGAGAAGGACGACGCCCTCATCGGGTAGCCAGCCATGCGTCGTCTTGAGGCCCACCAGCCCGTTCCAGCAGGCGGGAACGCGCACCGACCCGCCTGTGTCGGAACCAATCCCCGCCGCGGCGAGCCCCAAAGCTGTGGAGGCCGCGGCGCCGGAGGAGGAGCCGCCGGGCGCGAGCGCAGGGTCGAAAACGTTGGGCGGCGTACCCGTCACCGGGTTGAGCCCGAGGCCGGAAAAGGCCAGCTCCGTCATGTGCGTCTTGCCGAGGCAGACGAGCCCCTGCCGCGTGGCGTTGGCCAGCACCCGCGCGTCCTGCGCCGGCGCCCGCCCCTTCAGCATGGCCGAACCCGCCTCGGTGGCGACGCCCGCGCTGTCGAACAGGTCCTTCCACGAGATCGGCACGCCGTCGAGCGGGGAGCGGCGGAGCCCCGCCTTCGCCCGCGCAGCCGCCGCAGCGGCCTCCGCGCGCGCGCGCTCCGGCGTCGTCCGGGCGTAGATCGAGTCGCGCGCCGGATGGGCTTCGATGGCGGAGAGATAGGCTTCCGCCGCGTCCCGCGGGTCGAGCGCGCCCGACTCGATGCGCCGCCCGGTCTCCGCCGCGCTCAGGAATGTCAGTTCGGTCATATGTCCCCTCATTCGATCCGCCGCACCCGGCCGCGTGGACAATGGCGCGCCCCGCGCCGATATAGAAGCCATGATGAAACCACTCGACTGCGACGTGATCGTCGCCGGCGGCGGGCTCGCCGGTGCGGCGGCCGGGCTGGCGCTGAAGGCGGCGGGCCTCGCCCCGCTCGTGCTCGACGCCGGGCCGGCGCCGGAGCCGGGCGCGGCTTTCGACGGTCGCGCCTATTCGACCCCGCCGGGCTCGGTGAACTTCTGGCGCGGCGTCGGCGTGTGGCCCGCGGTCGAGGCGGAGGCGGAGCCGATGCGGGACATTCTCGTCTCGGACGGGCGTGTCTCGGAAGGCGCGTCGCCTCTCTTCCTCCATTTCGACCATCGCGAGGTCGCCGGGGCCGGCTTCGGCTGCATGGTAGAGGATCGCCACCTCCGCCCCGCCGCCTTCGCCGCGCTCGGCGATGCGCTCCGCCACGGCGCCCGCGTCGTCTCCGTCGAGGCCGAGCCGGGCAGGGCGGTGGCGCGGCTTGCAGACGGGTCGGCGCTCTCCGCGCGCCTCGTCGTCGCAGCGGACGGGCGGGAGAGCCCGCTCCGCGCCGCCGCCGGGATCGGTCGCATCGCGTGGGACTATCCGCAGGCCGGCATGGTCTCCGCCGTCTCCTTTGCGGAGCCGCATCACGGCGTCGCGCACGAACTCTTCCTCCCCGCCGGCCCCTTCGCGATCCTGCCCCTGCGCGGCAACCGCGCCTCCCTCGTCTGGACGGAGCGGCGAGCCGAGGCGGCGCGCATCCACGCGCTGCCGGACGCGGACTATCTGTCGGAGCTCGAGGCCCGCTTCGGGGATTTCCTCGGCGCGCTCGCGCTCGAAGGGGGGCGCTGGACCTATCCGCTCTCCTTCTCGCTGGCGCATGAATACGTCGCGCCGCGCCTCGCCCTCCTCGGGGACGCCGCGCACGCCGTGCACCCGATCGCCGGGCAGGGCCTCAATCTCGGCCTGAGGGACGCCGCGGCGCTCGCCGAGGTGCTGGCCGAGGCCGCGCGCCGGGGGGAGGACATCGGGGACCTCGCCGTCCTCCGCCGCTACCAGCAATGGCGCCGGTTCGACAGCGCCGCGCTCGCCTTCTCGATGGACGCGCTCAACCGCCTCTTCTCGAACGACGTTACGCCAGTCCGCGCGCTGCGCGATGTCGGCCTCGGGCTAGTCAACCGCGCGCCTGCGCTGAAGCGCATGTTCATGCGCGCCGCGTCCGGATTGGGCGGCGCCGCGCCGAAGCTGATGCGGGGCGAGGCGGTCTGACGCCTTCGCCGCGTTGACCGCGCAAACGGCGGCGGCTATGGAGCGGCTAGGGAAGAAGGCTCCCGCCGCCCGCAGGCGCAAGCCATGGCGAAGCCCTTCGGCATCAAGTTCACGCCCGTTCACGACGCGGCGAGACGGCAAAGCGGGCCCCGTCCGGTCATCCGCGTCGATGAGGAGCGGCGATGAAGCCCGATCTCGACGATCTGAAGGCGGAGGCGAAGCGCCTCCGCGCCGCGCTTGCCGAATCCGGCAGGCCGGCGAGCCATGGCGAAGCGCTCGAAATCCTGGCGCGTTCGAAAGGCTATCGGAACTGGAACACCTTGCACGCCGCAGCGGGAAATCGCCCCCCCGAGCCGCCTCTGGCCGTCGGCCAGACGGTGTCTGGAGCCTATCTCGGCCACCGCTTCCGCGCGGAGGTCATCGCCGTCGCGGCCCGCCGCGACGGCGGGTTCCGCGTCACGGTCGTTTTTGACGAACCCCTGAACGTATCCGCCTTCGAGAGCATGAGAATCGAGCGGCGGCGGGTCTCGGCCAACATCCGAAGCGACGGGAAAACTGTCGAGCGGATCGCGGGCGGCGTCCCGCAGATGGCGATCGACCTCTGAAACTCGCTGGCGGGGGCTCAGCCGCCCGCCAGCTTCCGCTCTATCACTTCAGCCATCTGCCCTGCGGGCACCGAACCGCTCACCAATTCGCCATTGATGAGGAAGGTCGGCGTGGAGCGGACGTTGTCCGCAGCCGAATTCGTCTGAAAATCTCCGACCATGCGCTCCAGCAGCGCCTGGTCGCCGAGGCACGAGTTCATCCGGTCGTTCGAAAGGCCGGCGAGCCGGCCGATCTTCATCATTTCCTCGATGATCGGAGCCGCGTTCTTCGTCTCGTTGAATGCCGCCACATGGTCGAGATACCAGCCGCGCTGCCGCTCAAGGAACTTGCCGATCAGCATCGGGTATCCTTCCGTCCCGGCGCAGCGGGCGATCATGGCGGACCAGAGGCCGAACTGATCGAAATATACCTCGCGGAGGATGAACTTCACCTTCCCGGTGTCGACGTAATCCGCCTTGATCTGCGGCCAGGCGTTCACATGGAAGCTGGCGCAATGCGGGCAGGTGAGCGAGGCGTATTCGATGATCGTCACCGGCGCGTCCGGGTCGCCGATCACGACGTCGCCGAGCGCATAGCCCTTGTCCTCAAGACCGAAGGCCGGGAGCCCGGCGAGGGCGGCGGCGCCGAGGCCGAGCGCGAGCGCTTCGCGGCGGGTGGGGCGATAGGTCATTCCGTGGTCCTTCCATCCATGCGGCCTGCGGCCTTGGCCCGGACATTGGCGCCAAGGCGCGCGAGGGCAAGGGCGAGGCGTTCGTCCTCGATTCCGTCAACGGGCGCGAGCGCCGGTTCCGGCGGCGCGACGCGCCGGGGCGCCGCCTCCTTCGCAGCCGCGGCGCTCTGGTCGATCCTTATTCGCGCGACGGCGCGATAGCCGTAGAAAGCGTTTACCCGCTCGATCAGCGCCGGCGCCAGCATCTCCACCTCCGGCGCCCGCGCGCCCGGCGCGGCCAGCACCAGCGTCGCGCCAAGGCCCGCGCCGCCGCGATAGCTCACCTTGACCGGGCGGCAGAGCGCTGCGAGCCGCGCCCCGGCCACCGCCTCCCATTCCGTGACGAGCCTCAGCTCGGCGAAGCCGCGCTTGGCGCCGACGGAGCGCAGCACGACGGGCGCGAGCGACGCGGCGGGGAGAAAGCCCGCCGCGCGGCGCCGCGGCGGCTCCGCCTTGCGCTTCGGCGCCGGTTCTGCTGTCTCCTCGTTCATGCCCATTGCATCGCATACCGAAGCCGAAAAGGGGAGGCGGGATTTCCGCCGCGCCCGCCCGCGCCCGCTCACGGATGCGTGAGGCCGAGCGCCTCCTCGCATGGTATGACGCGAACGCCCGCGTCCTGCCCTGGCGCGCTCCGCCGGGCGCGCCGCCGCCCGAGCCCTACCGCGTCTGGCTCTCCGAGATCATGTTGCAGCAGACCGTCGCGGCGACGGTAAAGCCCTATTTCCGCCGCTTCACCGAGCTCTGGCCGGACGTGCGCGCCCTCGCCGCGGCGGCGCGGGAGGATGTGCTCCGCGAATGGGCCGGGCTCGGCTACTACGCCCGCGCCCGGAACCTCCACGCCTGCGCCAAGGCGGTGGCGGAGGATCACGGCGGGCGCTTCCCCGACACTGTCGAGGGGCTCCGCGCCCTGCCGGGGATCGGCGCCTACACCGCCGGCGCCATCGCCGCCATCGCCTTCGGCCGGCCCGTCGCGGCGGTGGACGGGAACGTGGAGCGGGTTGTCAGCCGCCTCCGCGCGATCGAGGCGCCGCTCCCCGCCGCGAAGGCGGAGATCGCGCGCGCGGCGCAGGCGATGGTCCCCGGGGCGCGGCCCGGCGACTTCGCCCAGGCGATGATGGACCTCGGCGCCACGATCTGCGCCCCGAAGGCGCCGCGCTGCCTCCTCTGCCCGCTCTCAGGGCTCTGCGAAGGAAGCGCGCGCGGCCTCGCCGCCTCGCTCCCCCGCAAGGCGCCGAAGGCGGCGAAGCCTGAGCGGCGCGGGGCGGTCTTCGCGCATTTCCGGGCGGAGGACGGCGCGCTCCTCGTCGTCACGCGCCCGGAAAAGGGCCTGCTCGGCGGCATGATCGGCCTTCCCGGCCCCGAATGGACCGCCGATCCGCCGGACGAGGCGACGCTGGCCGCCGCGGCGCCCGCCCCCGGTTCGTGGCGGCGGGCGGAAGCTTCGGCGCGCCACGTCTTCACCCATTTCTCCCTGACGCTGGACGTGCTCTGGGCCGCCGGCCCGGCGCAGCCCGGGGCGCGCTATCTTCCGGTCGGCGAGGCGCTGGCGGCGACGCCGACAGCGATGCGGAAAGCGATCCGGATCGCCCTCGCCGCGCGAGCCGATTGACCGCGCGACACAGCGACGGGAGCCGCGGGAGCGGTTGTTTGACTCTGGGGTATATTCGCGTATAGGTTTAGTAAGGCGGATCGCGCAGCACTTGTGTCGAACTTGTCCGCGGGGGGTGGGGGCGCTCGATGCAGGGCATTTCTGGCCTTGAATT
>JAUHWJ010000484.1 GCA_030424705.1 Alphaproteobacteria bacterium
CGTCGGGCCGGAGGGCGGGATGCGGGCCTTCGCCAGCTTCTACGTCGCGCTCGCCGCCGGGCTCTTCGGCGCCGCCTTCTCGATGATGTCGCAGACGAAGAAGCGGGTGGAGGCGGCGACGCTGGAGGACATGCGGACGAACGCCCGCTTCGCCATGCTGCTCTTCCGGCTCGGCGTCGGCATCGGGGCGGCGATGATCCTCTATTTCGTGTTCGACACCGGGCTCCTCGGGGACGGCACGCTGACGCCGAAATTGCGCGAGGCGGGCTTCGACGCCTCCCTCGCCTCCACCGCGCTCTTCACCTCGATCGGCGGCCTCTCCCCGAACAAGGACCTGTCGCTCCTGATGCTCTGGTCCTTCGTCGCGGGCTTTTCGGAGGTGCTGGTGCCGACGATGCTGCGTCAGGCGGAGGGCAAGGCGAAGGCCGGGTGAGGGCCCCCGGCGGGGCTCCGGGACGGAGATATCCATGGATATCGGCCTCGGAGCCCTGATTCCAAACGGTTTTTAAAAATTTCGAAATTTTTTCGCCGCCGAGCGCATCTATCGCGCCCGGCGGCGGACCCTGTTCTACGGCGCGCCGGCAAAGCCGGCGCCGCGACTCAGAAGAGCACCACGCTCCGGATGCTCTCGCCCTTCCGCATCAGGTCGAAGCCGTGGTTGATCTTCTCCAGCGGCATGGTGTGGGTGATCATCGGGTCGATCTCGATCTTCCCGTCCATGTACCAGTCCACGATCTTCGGCACGTCGGTGCGCCCGCGCGCGCCGCCGAAGGCGGTGCCCTTCCAGGTGCGGCCGGTGACGAGCTGGAACGGGCGCGTCGAGATTTCCGCCCCGGCGGGCGCGACGCCGATGACGACCGAGACGCCCCAGCCGCGATGGGCGCATTCGAGCGCGGCGCGCATCACCTTCACGTTGCCCGTGCAGTCGAACGTGTAGTCGGCGCCGCCGATCTGGTCCGCGCCCTTCTTCGTCATGTTGACGATGTGGGGCACGATATCGTCGCCGACTTCCGCCGCGTTGACGAAATGGGTCATGCCGAACTTCTCGCCCCATTCCTTCCGCGCCGGGTTGATATCGACGCCGATGATCATGTCGGCGCCGGCGAGGCGGAGGCCCTGGATCACGTTGAGCCCGATCCCGCCGAGGCCGAAGACGACCGCCTTCGCCCCCTGCTCCACGCCCGCGGTGTTCAGCACGGCGCCGACGCCGGTGGTGACGCCGCAGCCGATATAGCAGATCTTGTCGAAGGGCGCGTCCTCCCGCACCTTCGCCAGCGCGATCTCCGGCATGACGGTGAAGTTGGAGAAGGTGGAGCAGCCCATGTAGTGGAACACCGGGTCGCCATCGAGCGTCCTGAACCGTGAGGTCCCGTCCGGCATCAGCCCCTGCCCCTGCGTGCCGCGGATCGCTGTGCAGAGATTGGTCTTGCGGGAGAGGCAGGAGGGGCATTCGCGGCATTCGGGCGTGTAGAGGGGGATGACGTGATCCCCCTTCTTCACGGATTTCACGCCCGGCCCGACATCGACGACGACGCCCGCGCCCTCATGGCCGAGGACGGCGGGGAAGATCCCCTCCGGGTCGGCGCCGGAGAGGGTGAAATCGTCGGTATGGCAGATGCCGGTCGCCTTCACCTCGACGAGAACCTCGCCCTCGCGCGGGCCTTCGAGCTCCAGATCGACGATTTCGAGGTCCTGTCCGGCCTTCACGGCCAAGGCTGCGCGGGTTCTCATCTCTTGCTCCCCCTTCAGGTTTCGGCGGCGACTTTCGGCGGATTCGCCCCTTCGGGCAAGGGCGCGCGCCGCGCGCCGAGGCGCGGATGCAGGCGCCCGGCGATGAGGAAGCCGATGAAGAGCGCCCCCGCCGTCGCCGCGAAGACGCCGGGGAGCGGCGCGACGGCGAGGACGAGGCGCACGGCGCCGGGCGTGACGATGCCCGATACGTCCCGGAAGCTCGAATAGATCGAGGCCATCTCCGTCCGCTCGTGCGGCCTCACCGCCATCAGGAAGGGGAGGCCGCCGGAGACGTCGAGCAGGATCAGGAAGAAGGCGCCCGAAGCGAGGAGGCAGAGCGTCATCGCCGGCGCGGGCGAGGCGAGCGCGCCGGCGAGGAAGCAGAGCGCGGCGCCGGCGAAGCCGGTCCGCACCGCCTGCCGCACCGAGCGGCGGCGCATCCAGCGGAGCATGAAGGGCGTGAGCAGCAGGAAGCCGTTGGCGAGGGAGACAAAGGCGCCGCCCATTGTCTCCCCCAATCCCGCCTCCACCGCGAAGATCGGCATGTAGACGACATAGGCCCACCAGCCGACCGAGCGGAAGACCGCGAAGAGCCAGCCCGCGATCAGCCGCGGCTGGGCGAGGAAGCGGGGCAGGAAGCGCAGCGGGTTCGGCCGCGGCTTTCCGGGCGCGATCAGCTTTCCGTTGCCGAGGCGCATATACCAGAAGACGGCGAGAAGCGTCGCCGCCGACGAGGCTGCGATGAGGAAGGGCGCCGGCTCCCAGAGCCGCCAGAGCGCGACGCCGAGGACGGGGCCGATCATCCAGGCGAGGGAGGAATAGAAGAGGCGCAGCGTCTCCGACCGGCCCAGCTCCGTCCGTTCGATGAAGTCGAGAACATAGGCGTTGAAGCAGATGAAGAAGGTGACGACGCCGATATTCGTGAGCCCGAGGCCGAGCGGGGTGAAGAGCGGGCCGCCCTGCGAGGCGGTGAGCGCCCCCGCGCCGAGCATCAGGCCGCCGAGCGTGAAGGTCCAGCGGCGGGTCAGGCGGCTGGCGATGGAGGGCACGAACATCGAGACGACGAGCGCGACGCAGCCGATCAGGAAGTAGACCTCGGAGACCCGCTCCGCATCGCCGAGCGCCTGATACATGGCGAGGGGATAGACGGAGAGCATGATCCCGCGCGCCATGGCCTCGATCGCGGCGAGCATGGCGAAGCC
>JAUHWJ010000485.1 GCA_030424705.1 Alphaproteobacteria bacterium
CATCGCCGACATCCTCGTCGACCCCGAGGGGCAGCTCGAGCGACGGAACCACTGGGAGAAGACCAGCCATTCGCTGCTGGTCGGCGCGATCCTGCACGTGCTCCATGCCGAGCGCGACAAGACGCTGGCCGGGGTCGCGACCTTCCTCTCCGATCCGCGCCGCCCGATCGCGGCGACGCTCGCGGCGATGATGCGCACGCCCCATCTCGGGGACCGGCCGCACCCCGTGGTGGCGCAAGCCGCGCGCGAGCTCCTCAACAAGTCGGAGAACGAACGCTCCGGCGTCCTCTCGACCGCGATGTCCTTCCTCGGCCTCTACCGCGATCCGGTCGTCGCCGCCGTCACCTCCCGCTGCGACTGGCGGATCGCCGACCTCGTCTCCGGGTCGCGCCCCGTGACGCTGCACCTCGTCGTTCCGCCCTCCGACATCTCCCGCACCAAGCCGCTGGTGCGGCTGATCCTGAACCAGATCGGCCGCCGCCTGACCGAGGAGCTGGAGGCGAGAGGGCGCCGGCATCGCCTCCTCTTCATGCTCGACGAGTTCCCGGCCCTCGGTCGGCTCGACTTCTTCGAGAGCCAGCTCGCCTTCATGGCGGGCTACGGGTTGAAGGCCTTCCTCATCGCCCAGTCGCTGAACCAGATCGAGAAGGCCTACGGGCCGAACAACGCGATACTCGACAATTGCCATGTCCGCGTCGCCTTCGCGACCAATGACGAGCGGACTGCGCGGCGGCTCTCCGACGCGCTCGGGACCACGACAGAACTCAGGGCGATGAAGAACTACGCCGGCCACCGGCTCTCGCCCTGGCTCGGACATCTCATGGTCTCGCGGCAGGAGACGGCGCGGGCGCTCCTGACGCCGGGCGAGATCATGCAGCTGCCGCCAGAGGACGAGATCGTGCTGGTCTCCGGCGCGCCGCCGATCCGGGCGCGCAAGGTCCGGTACTATCTCGACGCACAGTTGAAGGCGCGGGTGATCCCGCCGCCGGGTGAGACCGTACCGATCCCTGCCGCGGGGGCGTCGCCGGACGACTGGAGCGCGCTGCCTCCCGTCGAAGCGCCCGCAAGCGAGCCAGCGGCCGCCAACCCCGACGCCGATGACGATGACGGCGGCATCCGACGCGCGCCGGACCTCCCCGAACAGGAGGACATCGCCCGCGACCGCGCCGCGCCCGAAGCCGAGTTCATCGCGCCCGATGAAGACGCCGATGACGAAGCCGCCCGCGCCCTCCGCGCCCGCTTCCGAACCGTCGCCCGGCAGGCCGCGATGGATCCGGATGACGGGATCGACCTTTGAGGAGCGCCGCCACGCGCAAGGAGAAGGTCACCGCCTATCTCGACGCCCGACTCGCCGACGACCTGCAGGCGCTCGCCGCCCGGCGCCGCGTTCCCGCCACAAGGATCGTCGAGGCCGCCATCGCCTCCTTCCTCTCGCCCGACGGGGCCGAGCAGAGCGAAGCCGCCATCACCCGACGCCTCGACCGCATGACCCGCGCCATCGAGCGCCTCGAACGCGATCAGGAGATCGCCGCCGAGGCGCTTGCGCTCTTCATCCGCTTCTGGCTCACCGCCACGCCGCCGATCCACGACGACCTCCGCGACGCCGCGCAGGCCAAGGGCAAGGAGCGCTACACCGGCTTCGTCGATGCGCTCGCGCGCAGGCTCGCGAAGGGGACGACGATGGCGCGGGAGGTGAGCCGGGAGGTCTCCGCGGAAACGGAATCCGAATGAGATGCTCGACGCCGGCCTCTATCACATCCTTGCAGCCTGGCGCGCCCAACCGACTTCGCGACCGCCTGACAGTCAATCCCGAACCGCCGCGCCGCGTGGGCCGGCTCACGCCATACGGCAGCTCAGCCATCCGGACTCTTCGAACACAACTCCAAGCCGTCCATCCTTCCGACCCCGGACCAACCATCGCGAAAGTGAAACGTGCCAATGGCGGGAAATTACCAGGCCCTGCCCGGATGATCCGGGCGGTTCCGTGGCCGCTTATCGCGACGTCTTTTTTTGAACCACCTCGTTCGGCGTCATTCTCTTGTAGCCATCGTCGTCTCCGGTTCAGGCTCCAAGTCTTGCAAACCGAATCTCTATCGAGAACTGGCGATTGCCGCCCCGCGGCGGCCCGGCCGCGCGCTGCGCTACGCAAGGGCTCCGGGCCGGTCTCCTTATAGGCCATCAGCCGGGGCGATGCGGCGCCTGACGGAGTGCGTTCTGTCTCCGATGGTTCATCCGCCGCCGGTTTTCACGAGGACGAGGTCGTCGCGCATCTCGTCCGGAGCGAGGGTGACGGCGAGCCCTGAACGCGATCCCGGAAAATAACCGCCCGTGAGGCTCCGGGTCGTCTGCCGCGAGGTTCCGTCGCTCCGCTCCAGCACGACCGTTGCATGGGCTGTTCCGCTCTCGCCGTTCGCCGTCGAGGCGATCACTCGTCCCGACAGCATCGCGCCGGGCGCCACGGCGACGGACAGTTCCGCCGGAACCCCGGGTCTCGGCGAGACCGACGCAGCGGCAGGGCTCAGCGCGAGAAACGGGTCCGCGTCGTCGAGCCCCGTCAGTTCGATGAGAGTCGCTCTCCCCGGAGCGAGACCGGAGATGATCGCCGCGCCCGTTTCGTCGATCCGCGCGCTACCGGGCCGGCCATCGACGAGGAGCGCCACCGAGGCGCCTGCGCCGGATTCGCCGTCCCCGCCGGCGAAGGGCGTTCCGTCGATGCCGGCGAGGCGCAGCCTCGCCATCCCCCGGTCGGTTTCCTTCCTGTCGCGCAGCACCGGCCATGCGCCCGTCCTCGCGTCGCCGCCGAAACTGACGCCGACGCCAAGGATGGCCGACCATCCGCCCCGGTCGTCGACAGACGCGGCCACGCCAAGAGAGCCGAACTCCGTATCCCATGCGAGGCTGCCATTCGTGGCGTGCGCGCC
>JAUHWJ010000486.1 GCA_030424705.1 Alphaproteobacteria bacterium
CGGATGCCGTAGCCATAGGCGGGAATGCCGAGGCAGGAGAGCGAATCGAGGAAGCAGGCCGCGAGCCGGCCGAGCCCGCCATTGCCGAGCGCGGCGTCCGGCTCGTCCTCCACCACGGCGCGATAATCGACGCCGAAGCCCGCCATCGCCGCCCGCGCCTCCCGTTCGAGGCCGAGATTGCCGATCGCATCCTCCAGCATCCGGCCGAGGAGGAACTCCATCGAGAGGTAATAGACGCGCTTCCGCCCGGTCTCGTAGGTCTTCCGCGTCGCGTCGAACCAGGGGGCCACCAGCCTGTCCCTCACCGCGCGGGAGAGCGCGACGCGCCAGTCCGACAGGTCCGCCGCCTCCGGCGTCTTGCCCACGGAATGGGCGAGGTGCCAGGCGATGGCGGCGTCGAGCGCCGCGTGATGGGCGGGGGCGGCCGGGGAATGCACGTTCATCGGGGCGGTCTCCGATCAGGTCTTCGCATCTGCAACATGCGCAAGGTAGCCTTGTAGGCGGATAACGCAAACGGCGCGTTCATGTCATCACGTCGGGCGCGCTCCGCCCCGTGCGGGCCGCGATTCCCGCGATGTCCTCCGCCGCCGCGATGACGGCGGCGAGCGCGGCCTGCGTCTCCTCCCCGTGGTCGCCGTCGGGCGGGGCGTAGCGTTCGAGATAGACGCGTAACGTCGCCCCCTCCGTCCCCGTGCCGGAGAGGCGGAACACCGCGCGCGCGCCGCCCGCGAAGGAGACGCGGACGCCCTGCCCCGCCGTCACCGAACCGTCCGTCGGGTCTGCATAGGCGAAATCATCCGCCGCCTCGACCGTGAGGCCGCCGAACGTCGCGCCGGGGAGCGAAGGGAGCCGCGCCTTCAGCGCCGCCATCATCTCCGCCGCCGCGTCCGAATCGATCCCTTCGTAATCATGGCGCGAATAGTAGCGCCGGCCGAAGCGCCGCCAGTGCGCGGCCATGACCTCGGAGACCGGCTTCCGCTCCTTCGCGAGGATCGAGAGCCAGAGGAGGACGGCCCAGAGCCCGTCCTTCTCCCGCACATGGTCGGAGCCTGTGCCCGCGCTCTCCTCCCCGCAGATCGTCGCCATGCCGGCGTCGAGGAGGTTTCCGAAGAACTTCCAGCCGGTCGGCGTCTCGAAAGCGGGAACGCCGAGCGCCGCCGCCACATCGTCCGCCGCGCGGCTCGTCGGCATGGAGCGAGCGATGCCCTTGAGCCCCCCGGCGTAGCCCGGCGCGGCGGCCGCGTTCGCGGCGAGGACGGCGAGACTGTCCGACGGGGTGACGTAGAGGCCCCGCCCGAGAATCATGTTCCGGTCCCCGTCCCCGTCCGATGCGGCGGCGAAATCGGGCGCGTCGGGGCCCATGACGAGGTCGACCAGCGGTTTCGCCCAGACCGGGTTCGGGTCCGGATGCCCGCCGCCGAAATCCTCGCTCGGCGCGCCGTTCATCACGGTCCCGGCCGGGGCGCCGAGCGCGCCTTCGAGGATCGCCGTCGCATAGGGCCCGGTCACCGCGTGCATCGCGTCGAAGCGCATCGTGAAGCCGGAGGCGAAGAGGGCGCGGAGCGCGCCGAAATCGAAGAGCCGTTCCATCAGCGCCTGATAATCCGCCACCGGGTCCACGACCTCCACCGGCATGCCATCGAGATCGAAGATCCCTTCGGCGGAAAGGTCTGGCGAAGGCGCGTCCGAGATGAGGTAGCGGGAGAGCGCGCCGGTCGCGGCGAAGATCGCCTCCGTCACCGGCTCGGGCGCCGGGCCGCCGTTCGGCGTGTTGAACTTCACGCCGAAATCGCCCTCCGGCCCGCCGGGATTGTGGCTGGCGGAAAGGATGATCCCGCCATCGGCCTTGCGGAGCCGGATCAGATGCGAGGCGGCGGGGGTGGAGAGGAGGGCGCCGCGCCCGACCACGGCCCGCGCCGCGCCGTTCGCCGCCATCATGCGCAGGATCGTCCCCGCCGCCTCCCGCCCGAAGAAGCGGCCGTCTCCGCCGAGCACATAGGTCTTGCCCTTGGCGCCCCCCGTCCCGTCGAAGATCGCCTGGACGAAATTCTCGAGATAGCCCGGCGCCATGAAGGCCGCGGTCTTCTTCCGGAGGCCGGACGTGCCCGGCTTCTGCCCGGCGATCGGCTTCGTCTCCACCGTTCGGATCGTCATGTCGTCTCTCCTTCGCCGCCGCGCCCGGCTTCGCGCATCAGCGCCGCGGTCTCCTTCAGGGCGGGCGCCGCCGCCCAGCCTTCGACCGGAATCGAGAGGCGGCGGCGCCAGTTCGGATGCTCGTCCACCGTGCCGGGGAGGTTCGCCTGCTCGACCTCCCCCGCCAGATCCTCGAGCTGCACGGCGACGAGCGCGGCGGGCGAGGCCGCGAGCCGCCGGTGGATCGCGCCGAGCGGATCGGGGCCGAGGCTCTCGCGCCTCCCCCTGCGTTCGCCCTTGACCCATTCCGCCGCCTCCGCGCTCATCTGCCCGAGCCGCAGCCGCCAGTCCACATCCCGCGCGGAGAGCCAGCCGGCGGCGGTCGGCGTGTCATGCGTGCCGAAGCTGGCGAGGGCGAGCGCGCGGCCCTCCCCCTCCCAGTCGAACTGGGTCACGTCGCAGCCCATCACCCCGGCCTCCGCCAGCGCGGCGCGGAGCGCGGGGTCCACGAGGCCGAGATCCTCCCCGACGACGAGGCAGCGATTGCGCGCGGCCATGATCTTCGTCACCGCCAGCATCGCCGCGAGCGGCATCCGCACATAGCCCCCCGGCGCGCCGCCCTCGGGAACCCAGAACGCGCGGGCGAAGCCGAGCACATGGTCGATCCGGATCATCCCGGCATGGCGCATGACGGCGGAGAGGAGCGCGGCGAAGCTGGCGTAGCCTTCCGCCTTCAGCCCTTCGGGGGAGAGCGGGGCGAGGCCCCAG
>JAUHWJ010000487.1 GCA_030424705.1 Alphaproteobacteria bacterium
GACGGGGATCTACGACATTCGCGGCGGCGGCACGAAGCGGAGCCTGCCGCATTTCGACGACCTCCTCTTCCTCGGAGCCTCGATCAGCCGCTATCCGCTCGAAGGCTACCGCGAATCCTGCTCGACCGATGTCTGGCTCGGCACGCGGCACGCAAAAAAGCCGATCCATCTCGCCATCCCGGTCACCATCGCCGGCATGTCCTTCGGCGCGCTTTCGGGCCAGGCGAAGGAGGCGCTGGGCCGTGGCGCGACCGCCGCCGGCACCTCGACGACGACGGGCGACGGCGGGATGACGGAGGAGGAGCGCGGGCATTCGAAGACCCTAGTCTATCAATACCTCCCCTCCCGCTACGGCATGAACCCGGACGATCTCCGCCGCGCCGACGCGATCGAGATCGTCGTCGGCCAGGGCGCGAAGCCGGGCGGCGGCGGCATGCTGCTCGGCCAGAAGATATCGGACCGGGTGGCGGAGATGCGCGACTTGCCGAAGGGCATCGACCAGCGCTCCGCCTGCCGCCATCCGGACTGGACGGGGCCGGACGACCTCGAGATCAAGATCCTCGAGCTGCGCGAAATCACCGACTGGGAGAAGCCGATCTATGTGAAGGTCGGCGGCTCCCGCCCCTACTACGACACCGCGCTCGCCGTGAAGGCGGGTGCGGATGTCGTGGTGCTCGACGGCATGCAGGGCGGCACTGCGGCGACGCAGGACGTGTTCATCGAACATGTCGGCATGCCGATCCTCGCCTGC
Organism: Alphaproteobacteria bacterium; assembly: GCA_030424705.1. GTDB lineage: Bacteria > Pseudomonadota > Alphaproteobacteria > Rhodobacterales > Rhodobacteraceae > Pikeienuella. The sequence goes on from JAUHWJ010000487.1 coordinate 752, forward strand.
ATCCCGCAGGCCGTGAAGGCGCTGCAGGACCTCGGGATGCACCGGGAGGTGCAGTTGATCGTCTCGGGCGGCATCCGCTCCGGCGCGGACGTGGCGAAGGCGCTGGCGCTCGGCGCCGATGCGGTCGCCATCGGAACTGCGGCGCTGATCGCGCTCGGCGACAACGATCCGAAATGGGAGGCCGAATACCAGGCGCTCGGCTCCACCGCCGGCGCCTATGACGACTGGCACGAGGGGCGGGACCCGGCCGGGATCACGACGCAGGACCCGGAACTCGCCGCCCGGCTCGACCCGGTTCTCGGCGGGCGGCGGCTCTCCAACTATCTGAAGGTGATGACGCTGGAGGCGCAGACCATCGCGCGCGCCTGCGGCAAGAGCAGCCTTCGCAACCTCGAACCCGAGGACCTGGTGGCGCTGACGATCGAGGCGGCGGCGATGGCGGGCGTTCCGCTCGCGGGGACGGACTGGATACCCGGCCGGCCTGGCCGGTTCTGAAGGGGCGCGGGAGAGGGAGAGACGGCGATGGGACGAAACCTGGCGGACTGGGCGCGCGAGAAGGGCGTCCGCTATTTCATGATCTCCTACACCGACCTCTTCGGCGCGCAGCGCGCCAAGCTCGTCCCCGCCTCGGCCATCCCTGACATGCAGACCGAAGGCGCCGGCTTCGCCGGCTTCGCGACCTGGCTCGACCTGACGCCGGCTCATCCCGACCTCATGGCGATCCCCGATCCGGAGGCGGCGATCCAGTTGCCGTGGAAGAAGGAGGTCGCCTGGGTCCCCGCCCGCGCGACGATGGAGGGCGCGCTCGTCGCTCAGGCGCCGCGCAACGTCCTCGAACGCCTCGTCGAGGAGGCGGCGGCGGACGGGCTCCGGATCATGACGGGAGTTGAGCCCGAGTTCTTCCTCCTCAATGCGGAGGGAACCGCGGCGTCGGACAGCTTCGATAGCGCGGAGAAGCCCTGCTACGACCAGCAGGCGGTGATGCGCCGCTATGACGTGATCTCGGAAATCTGCGACCATATGCTGGAGCTCGGCTGGGAGCCTTACCAGAACGATCATGAGGACGCGATCGGCCAGTTCGAGATGAACTGGAAGTACGACGACGCGCTGGCGACGGCGGACAAGCACAGCTTCTTCAAGTTCATGGTCAAATCGGTGGCGGAGAAGCATGGCTTCCGGGCCACCTTCATGCCGAAGCCGTTCGAGGGGATCACCGGCTCGGGCTGCCACGCCCATGTCTCCGGCTGGTCGCCGGACGGAGCGACGAACGCCTTCGCCGACGGGCGTGCGGAGCTCGGCCTCTCCGATAAGGGCCGGGCCTTTCTCGGCGGGATCATGCGCCACGCGAAAGCGCTCGCGGCAATCACCAACCCGACCGTCAACAGCTACAAGCGCATCAACGCGCCCCGAACCGCCTCGGGCGCGACATGGGCACCCAACACCGTGACCTGGACGGGCAACAACCGCACGCACATGGTGCGCGTGCCGGGGCCGGGCCGATTCGAGCTCCGGCTGCCGGACGGCGCGGCGAACCCCTATCTCCTGCAGGCCGTCGTAATCGCGGCGGGGCTGGACGGCGTTCGCACCTCCGCCGACCCGGGCAAGCGCAGCGACCTCGACATGTACGCCGAGGGCCACAAGGCGAAGGGCGCGCCCCGGCTGCCGCTCAACCTCCTCGACGCGCTCCGCGAATACGAGCGGGACAGGACGCTCGCGGCGATGATGGGGGCGGACTTCTCCGCCGCCTACGTAAAGCTCAAGACGCAGGAGTGGCTAAGCTACACGGCGCACTTCTCGCGCTGGGAGCGCGAGAATACGATGGACGTCTGAGCGGCTGCGCCCGGCTCAGGCCGCGACGGCGCCGGCGGTGGCGGGGGCCGAGAGCGCGTAGCCGCCGCGCCGCGTCTCCACCAGCGGCGCCGCGAGAAGCGCCCGCAGCTTCCGACGGAGCGTGCAGATCGTGACGTCGACGATCTTCTGCCCGGGCTCCTCGCGCCCTGCATAGAGCCGGTCGAGGATTGCATCGCGGGAAAGCGTCTCCCCGCCCCTGAGCGCCAGCATCTCCATGACACGGTATTCGAGCGCGCGCAGCGGAGCGGCGACGCCGCGAACCCGCACTTCCCGCCGCTTGAGGTCGATCACCG
>JAUHWJ010000488.1 GCA_030424705.1 Alphaproteobacteria bacterium
GCGTTCCTCAACGGTCCTGTCGCGGGCGTCGTAGCGTTCATAGATCCCGTTCTCGATCTCCTCCTGCGTTCCGTCAGGGTAGGTGACCTCGATCTTTCCGGGCCCGAACTCGACGAACGTGCCATCCTCCAGACGGACCTCGCGCAGGACGTTCGGCCCTGCGGCGGCGACGATGGCTTCGAGGCGAGCGAAATCAGCCGGGGTCGCCGTGCGCTCCTCCACCGTCCGGCCTCTTGCGTCATACCGCTCATAGACGCCGAACTCGATCTCCTCTTGGGAGCCGTCGGCATAAGTCACCTCGATGTGGTTTCGGCGCGCATCGATCTCGACTTCAACAACAGGCTGGCGGCTCGGGCCGTCAGGCGGCGGACCGACGGTCACCGGCGGCTCGGACTGCCTCCCGTCGCGGAACTCGGCGGGGATCAGAGCCTCCAGCCGCGCGAAATCCGCAGCTGTCGCCGCACGCTCCTCCACCGTCCGCCCGCGAGCGTCATAACGCTCATAGATCCCGTTCTCGATCTCCTCCTGCCTTCTGTCAGGGTAGGTGACCTCGATCTTTCCGGGCCCGAATTCGACGAACGTGCCATCCTCCAGACGGACCTCGCGCATCGCGTTCGGACCGGCTCCGGCGACAAGGGCTTCCAGGCGGGCGATATCGGCAGCCGTCGCCGCGCGCTCCTCGATGGTGCGCCCGCGCGGATCATAGCTTTCGTAGATCCCGTTCTCGATCTCCTCGACGCTTCCATCTGCGAAGGTCACTTCGATCTTGTTGCGGAACCTGTTCAACTCGATCTCGATCACGGCTCTGGACATGTCCGCGCCTTTCCTCTTCTCGCCTCGACGCGGAGATAGCGAGAGCGGCAATCCATGCAATGGGCGCATGTCTGATATGCGTCAATCCAACTCACGGGGAACAGCCCGCCTTCCCGCCGCAATCGGATGCGAGGTCGCATTGACCCCTTCGAGACCAGCGGAGAAGGTGAGAGGCCGAGCCGAAGGAGCCGCGCCCACATGAAGAAGACAGGAGCCATCCTCGGCGGCCTCGCCGCGTTCGCCGCGCTCTGGAGCGCCGGCTGGTTCGCCGGGAAAAGCCTCTATGTCGAACCGGAGGCGGACCGGGCGGTGGAACTCATGCGCGCCGGGAGCCTCTTCTTCGCCTATGAGCGGCGGGCGGTTACGGGTTTTCCTTTTGGCTACGACATCGCCTTCGAGGATGTCTCGGTGAGCGATGCGGGCGGGCTCTGGCGCTGGCGCGCGCCTTCGGTGAGCGTCTCGGCCGGGCTCTCGGACCCTGCGGCGCTCGTCATCCGCCCGGCTACGGAAAGCCGCCTGACAGTCGAAAGCGCGGCCTTCGGAGCGGGCGGCGCGCCGGCCACTGTCTTCGACGTGGAGGCGGAAGGCTTCGTCATGACCCTGTCCGAAAACAGTGAGGGGCCGCGCGCGGCGATCGAGGCCGCGCGGCTCGCCGCGGTCCAGGCGCCGGGCGGGGGGGCGCTTTCGGATGTTCGCCTCGTCCTTGCCGGCCTCGCTGCGGAAGGGCGCTTCGACGCCGGCGCCGGGCGGGGCGCGCTTCAGGCCACTTCGGCGGACTACGCGCTCGCGCTCTCGCTCGACCAGGTGAGCGAGACCCGCGCGGAGGGGCGCTACGAAGACCTCTCGCTGACCTTCGAGGGCGCGGCGCTCGACGCCGGGGACCTGTCCGCCTTCCTCGCCGCGGACGGCATCTTCGATCTCAGGATGGAGACCGGCGCCGTCTCGGGCGCCAGCCGCTCGACCGGCGGGCCGAGCGCGCCGCCCGTCGCATACGAGGGGACCGCCGCCCGAAGCGAGACTCTGGTCGCACTGCGCGGCGGACGCGCGGCCTATTCGGCCAGCGCGGAAGGGCTGACCGTCTCCTATACCGCCGAACCGCCAGCCGCCTTCCCGGGCGGGGGAGGCAAGGCCGCGAACTTCGAGATGCGGCTCGACATGCCGTTGCGGCGAGCCCCGGAGCCGGCGCCGTGGGCGATCGATCTCGTTCTAGCGGATCTGGAGCCGGACGAGGCGCTCTGGTCCGCCGTCGACCCCGCGGGCGCGCTCGGCCGCGGGCCGCTCGCGCTGGAGGTCAGACTCGACGGCGCGGCCCGGGTCACCGCCGATCTTGGCGCTTCGTCTCTCTCCGGGCCGCCCGTCGCAGTGGAGACGCTGGCGATCCGCGCGGCGCGGCTCTCGCTCCCGGGTTTCGCGGCGGAGGCGGAAGGCGCGCTCGACATCGTGGGGCTCGCCTCGCAGCCCGAGGGAACCGTGGCGCTCGAACTCCGCGGCGCATACGACCTTCTCGATCGTGCGGCGCGGGGCGGTCTGCTCGCGCCGGAGGCTGCGGACGGCTATCGGGAGGTACTGACAGTCTACGGGAAGCCGGGGGCCGAAGGGGCGGATCATCTCCTCGCGAACATCCGTCTCGAGCGCGGCGAGGTCACGGTCAACGGCGCGCCGCTTCGCTAGCTCTCGTGCCGTCGGGGGCGCGCCCATCGTCGGGCATTGCCTCCGCAACCTCCCGCAACTCGACGAGGAGGGCGAGCAGGGCCGCCATCTTCTCGGCGCCGAAGGCCTCTTCGATCCCGGCATAAATCGCCTCGGAGGCGCCCGCCATCCGGTCATGCAGAGCGCGCCCCTCCGCTGTCAGCGCGACGACATGGCGGCGAGCATCCTCCGCCTCTTCGGCCCGGATCAGACCGCGCACCTCCAGCGCCCGGAAGATGCGCGTTAGCGAGGGGGGCATGATGACGCAGCGGGCGGCGAGCGTCTTCGAATCGAGCGGGCCGGAATCGGCCAGCGCCCGGATCACCCGCCATTGCTGGATCGTGAGCCCGTGCGCGTCCACATGCGGCTTGAAGCGGCGCAT
>JAUHWJ010000489.1 GCA_030424705.1 Alphaproteobacteria bacterium
TGGCGCAGGACGGGGGGGACATCACCTTCCACGGCTTCGACGAGGGCGTCGTCTATCTCCACATGCGCGGCGCCTGCGCCGGCTGCCCCTCCTCCACCATGACGCTGAAGATGGGGATCGAGAACCTGCTCCGGCATTACATCCCGGAAGTGACCGAGGTTCGCCCGGTCAACGTCTGAGGGGTCATGCCCCTCATCCTCGCCTTCGACACGGCCGCCGGGCGCTGCGCGGCGGCCGTTTTTGACGGCGCGCGCCGCCTCGCCGGGCGCGAGGAGGCGATGGCGCGCGGGCATGACGCGCGGCTCTTCCCGATGATCGACGAGGCGCTGGCGGAGGCCGGGCTCGGTTACGGCGACCTCGACCTCATCGCGGTGGGGACGGGGCCGGGCAACTTCACCGGCGCGCGCCTCGCCGTCTCCGCCGCGCGCGGGCTCGCGCTGGCGACGGGGGCGGAGGCGGTGGGGGTGGACCGGTTCGCCGCACTGGCGGAGGGCCGGGCGGGGCGGAGGTTTTCGCCGCGACCTTGCGCCCGGAGGAGGGCGGGGCGGCGGCGCGGGGCGCGCTCGTGCTGGGGGACGGGGCGGCAGCGCTCGTCGCCGCGGCGGGGGAAGGCGAGGCGGGGGAAGGCCTGGAGGCGCCGCTCGAGGCCTACGCCGCCACAGCGCTCAGGCTGAGGGGCGCCGCTCCGCGTCCGGCGCCGCGCTATCTCCGCCCGCCCGCCGCCGCGCCGATGGCGCCGCCGCCGCCGATGATCGGATGATCGCCCGCCGCGCCGCGCCCTCGGCGGCGCATCTCGAAACGCTCGCCCGGCTCCATGAAGAAGCCTTCGCGCCGGAGCGCGGCTGGAGCGCGGGGGAGATCGCGGCGCTCGCCGAAGGCGGGCTCCTCCTTTCGGCGGAGGACGGCTCCGCCTTCGCCCTCCTCTCCCGCGCGGCGGACGAGGCGGAATTGCTGACCATCGCGGTTGCGGCGGGAGCCCGGCGTCGCGGCCTCGGCGCGCGGCTGCTCGCGGCGGCGGAGGCGGCGGCGCGGGCGGAGGGGGCGCGGCTCCTCCATCTCGAAGTCGCGGAGGATAACGAGGCCGCCCGCCGCCTCTACGCCGCCGCCGGCTGGGAGGAGGCGGGGCGAAGGCCGCGCTATTACCTCCGCCCCGGCGGCGCGCGGATCGACGCGATCCTGATGCGGAAGGCGGCGCCGGCGCCCTGACGCCCGGCTATCGACATGCCCTCCCCCTTGCGCTATCCCCCGGCGCGACACAGATCACGCCCGAAAGGGAGCCGCCGCGCATGGAAAACGTCATCCTGATCGTCCACCTCGTGATCGCGGTGTTCCTGATCGCCGTCGTGCTCCTTCAGCGCTCCGAGGGCGGCGCGCTCGGCATCGGCGGCGGGGGCGGCGGCGGGCTCGTCTCTTCCCGCGGGGCCACCAGCGCGCTGGCGAAGGTGACCTGGGCGCTCGCCGCGGCCTTCATCGCGACGTCGCTGACGCTGACGGTGATCGCGGCGACGTCTTCCGGCGGCCGTTCGGTGATCGAGGGCGTCTCCACGGGCGTGCCCGAGGCGGACGACACGCCCGCCCTGCCGGGCGCCGGCGGCTTCAGCCTGCCGACGCTCCCCTCCGCGCCGACGGAGCCGCCCGCGGCGGACTGATCCGGGCGGGAGGGGGCGGATCGGCGGTTGTGGCGCCGGCGCGAATCCGCTATCTCTCGACTCCCGTGGAACGACATGTTGCGGTTGCGGCTTCGCCGGCCGCGAGATGATGGATAACCAGCGGAACGCGGGGGCCGGCGGTGGCGCGATACATCTTCATCACGGGCGGCGTCGTCTCCTCCCTCGGCAAGGGCCTCGCCTCCGCGGCGCTCGGCGCGCTGTTGCAGGCGCGGGGATTCTCCGTCCGGCTCCGGAAGCTCGACCCCTATCTCAACGTCGATCCCGGCACGATGAGCCCCTTCGAGCATGGCGAGGTCTTCGTCACCGATGACGGGGCGGAGACGGACCTCGACCTCGGCCATTACGAGCGCTTCACGGGCGTGCCCTGCCGGCGGACGGACAGCGTGAGCGCCGGGCGCATCTACACCAACGTGCTGGAGAAGGAGCGGAACGGCGACTATCTCGGCAAGACCATCCAGGTCATCCCCCACGTCACGAACGAGATAAAGGACTGGCTCGCCATCGGCGAGGACGAGACCGATTTCATGCTCTGCGAGATCGGCGGCACGGTGGGCGACATCGAGGGCCTGCCCTTCTTCGAGGCGATCCGGCAGTTCATGCAGCAGCGGCCGAAGGGCGACTGCATCCTGATGCACCTCACGCTCCTGCCCTATCTCGCCGCCTCCCACGAGCTGAAGACGAAGCCGACGCAGCACTCGGTGAAGGAGCTGCGCTCCATCGGGCTACAGCCCGACATCCTCGTCTGCCGCACGGAGCATCCGATTCCGGAATCGGAGCGGGCGAAGATCGCGCTCTTCTGCAACGTGCGGCCGGAGGCCGTGATCCCGGCGATGGACCTCCCCTCGATCTACAAGGCGCCCATCGCCTATCACGAGGTCGGGCTCGATCAGGCGGTGCTCGACGCCTTCGGCATCTCCCCCGCGCCGAAGCCCCAGCTCGACCGCTGGCGCGACGTGGCGGAGCGGATCGACCACCCGGATGGCGAGGTTCGCATCGCCGTCGTCGGCAAGTATGTGAAGCTCGAGGACGCCTACAAGAGCCTCGCCGAGGCGCTGACCCATGGCGGCTTCGCCAACCGGGTGAAGGTGCGCGCGGAATGGATCGACGCGGAGATCTTCGAGCGGGAGGATGCGGCGCCGCATCTCCAGGGCTTCCACGCGATCCTCGTGCCCGGCGGCTTCGGCGAGCGGGGGACGGAGGGGAAGATCCGCG
>JAUHWJ010000490.1 GCA_030424705.1 Alphaproteobacteria bacterium
CGTCGCGCGCCTCGTGCTCGATGCCCAGGCAGGCCCCGCCGCCGCGAACCCGCCCGCTCCGGCGCCGGCGCTCCCCTCGGAGGCGGCGGAATGACGGCGCCCTTCTACACCGGCGCCCAGCGCGCCCTGCAGGAGGCGCAGGGCGCGACGAAGCTGGCGGATACCGTGGCGGGAGCCATCGTGTGGGACGAGGTCGCGGGCCCCGCGGCCGACTTCATCGCGAGCCGGGACTTCTTCTTCCTCTCGACGGTGGACGGCTTCGGCCGCCCCACCGTCAGCTACAAGGGCGGGCCGGAGGGGGTGGTGCGGATCGCCGACCCGAAGACGCTGCTCTTTCCCGCCTATGACGGGAACGGGATGTTTCTGAGCCTTGGAAACATCGCCGAGACGGCCAAGATCGGGATGCTCTTCATCGACTTCGAGACGCCGAACCGCGTGCGGGTTCAGGGCGACGCGACGATCGAAGAAAACGATCAGGAGCTCACGCTGTGGCCGGGCGCGAAGATGGTCGTCCGCGTCGCGGTCGAGCGCTGCTTTCTCAATTGCGCCCGATACATCCACCGGCATAAACGGGTCGAGACCAGCCGCTACGTTCCCGCCCCCGACGGCGCGCAGCCGCATCCGAGCTGGAAGCGGATCGACTTCGTGCAGGACGCCCTGCCCGAGGCCGACCGGGAACAGACACGCGCGGCCGGGACGATCACGATGGAGGACTACGCCGTTCACCTTGCGGAAGGCCGCTCCTGAGCGGGCGGCCGGAGACGGATCAGACCGGGAATCCCGCCGCCGCGAGCGCGGCGCGGGTTACCGAAGCGCCTTCGTGCACATGCCCGCCCCAGCCCCGCGCCCGGGCGGCGGCGACGTTGTAGTCCTTGTCGTCGATGAAGAAAAGCGCGTCCCCCGCCGCGCCGGCCCGCCGCTCCAGCCGCTCGTAGAGCGCCGGGTCCGGCTTCACCAGCCGCTCATGGCCCGAGATCACGAGCCCGTCGAACTCCCCGAGCTCCGGATGGAGCCGCAGCGCCCGCTCCCATGCGTCGGCGGCGAAGTTGGAGAGCGCCCAGACGGGAACGCCCGCCTTTCGCAGCGCGTCCCGCAGCGCCACCGTCTCCGCGAAGAGCCCGGCGCACATCCGCTCCCACCCCGCCCACCAGGGCAGGATCAGCGCCGCCTCCTCCGGATGCCGCTCCGCCAGCGCCTCCACCTCGGCGCGAAGGGAGCCGTTCCGGTCCCCCTCGAGGTTCATCGCGTCGAGCGGCACGCGCGAGAAGAGCGCTGCGCGGGTTTCATCATCCGGGATCAGGCGGCGGTAGAGATGCTGCGGCGACCAGTCGATCAGCACGCCGCCGATATCGAAGACGACGATCTCTGGCCTCACGCCCTCGCCTCCCGGGCCGCTTGCCCCGCCGCGGCGGCGATGGCGGCCTTGTCCTCCTCCGTCAGCCGCCCGCCGTCCATCGAGGGGAGCGCGACGCGCACCTCGCGGCGGGCGAATTCGATCCCGTTCGCCTCGAACGCGGCCTTCACCCGGTTGAACACCTCCTTCCGCAGCGTGAACTGCTTGCCGGGCTTGGCCATGAACTTGCCGCGGATAATCATGCCCACATCGTCGAAATCGAACACGCCCTGCGACTTGAAGGGTTGCAGCAAGTCGGGCGCGAACTCGGGCGAGTCCATCATCTCCTGCCCGATCTTCTTGAAGATCTTCTTCACCTTGTTCGGGTCCGTGTCGAAGGGCACGGTGAATTTCAGCTTCATGATCACCCAGTCGCGCGAATAGTTGGTGATCTTGTCCACCCCGCCATAGGGGATCGTATGAACCGGCCCCTTGTGATGGCGGAGCTGCATCGAGCGGACGGAGATCTTCTCCACCGTGCCGACGGTGCCGGCGACCTCGATATATTCGCCCGTGCGGAAGGCGTCGTCCACGAGGAAGAAGACGCCGGAGACCACATCCGCCACCAGCTTCTGCGCGCCGAAGCCGATGGCGAGCCCGGCGATGCCGGCGCCGGCGAGGAGCGGCGTGATGTCGAGCCCGATCTCCCCGAGCGCGAGGAGCGCGAAGATGACGGCGACTGCGACCTTCACCGTCCCGTGCAGGAGCGGCAGGACCGTTGAGAGGCGGGAGCCGCCGGCCTGCCCGCCCTCGCCACCGCCCGGCTCGTCCGCCGTCAGGTCGAAGCCCGGCGCCGTCCGCTCCGCGGCGAGGCGACGGTTGATCCAGAGCGAGACGAGTTCCCAGATGAGATAACCCGCGGCTAGGATCAGCAGCATCCGCACCAGCGCCGCCGCCGCCTGCGCGCCAACGCCGGCGGCGGCGAGGTTGTGGAAGTCGATCCCCCAGAGCCTGGCGACGAGATAGATGACGAAGCCGAAGACGAGGACGCGCCCGATCCGGATCCAGCTCCGCCGGGCGGAGAGATGCGCCCGCGCCGCCAGCTCCCCCTCCCCCCGCATCGGCGGCTGGAGATGGCGGATCGCACCGCGGATCGCGGTGTCGAACATCGGCGCGAAGAGGAGAATGCCGAGGGTCAGGTTCTGCCGCCCGTCAAGGAGGTCAAAGCGCCCTATGGCGGCGAGATAGACGATGAGCAGATAGTTCGCCGCCACGAGGATCAGCGCGAAGGCCGGGAAGGCGCGGGCGATGCGCGTCTCCATCGGGCTGGTCTCGGCCGGCTCGGCCCCGATCAGCATTCGCGTCAGTGCGGCGCGACCGCGCCAGGTCGCCCAAAGAATCCAGCCATAGAGGAGATTGTTGAGCCAGAAGCCGACCGGCGTCTCGGTCGGGTTCGCGCCATGGCTCGCGAAGAAAACGACGCCGAAGGAAAGGAGGCCCCAGAGCGCGCCGATGATCGCGAGATGCCTGAGG
>JAUHWJ010000491.1 GCA_030424705.1 Alphaproteobacteria bacterium
CACATGCAGATCAGCGCCCGCTTCAGCTTCCGCCGCTCCAGCTCGTCCAGCATGGTGGAGACGAGGCAGCCGCCCGTCGCGCCGAGCGGATGCCCCATCGCGATGGCGCCGCCGACGACGTTCAGCTTCTCGTCCGGCACGTTCAGGTCCTTCTGGAGGCGGAGGGCGACGGAGGCGAAGGCCTCGTTGATCTCCACGAGGTCGATATCGTCCATCGTCAGCCCGGCCTTCGCCAGCGCCTTAAGTGAGGCAGGGCCGGGGCCGGTGAGCATGATCGTCGGGTCCGTCGCGGTCAGCGCGATGGAGAGGACGCGGCCGCGCGGGGTGAGGCCAAGGTCCTTCCCGACCCGCTCGTTGCCGACCATGATGAGCGAGGCGCCGTCAACGATGCCGCTCGAATTGCCGGGCGTGTGGACATGGTTGATCCGCTCCACCTCGGTGTACTTCGCCAGCGCCACCGCGTCGAAGCCCATCGCGCCCGGCCCGGCGAAGGACGGCTTCAGCGCGCCGAGCTTCTGCATGTCGGTGTCCGGCTTGATGAAATCGTCCTTGGCGAGAATGACGATCCCGTTCTCGTCGATCACCGGAACCACCGAACGGTCGAACCAGCCCGAATCGCGGGCGTGCGCCGCGCGCTTCTGGCTCTCCATCGCGAAGGCGTCCACGTCGTCCCGGCTCCAGCCCTCGATCGTGGCGATGAGGTCCGCGCCGATCCCCTGCGGGACGAAGCCGGTGGCGATGGCGGTTTCCGGGTCCTCCGCGAAGGGGCCGCCGTCCGAGCCCATCGGGACGCGGGACATCGATTCGTAGCCGCCGGCGCAGACGAGGTCCTCCCACCCGCTCGCGACCTTGGCGGCGGCGGTGTTGAACGTGTCGAGCCCGGAGGCGCAGAACCGGTTGACCTGCGCGCCCGGCACCGTCTCGTCCCACCCCGCCTTCTGAAGCGCGATCTTCGGGAGGACGGAGCCCTGCTCCATCACAGGCATGACGCAACCGAGCATCACGTCGTCCACCCGGCTGGTGTCGAGATCATGCCGGCGCTGCATCTCCTCGAGGAGGGTGGTGACGAGCCGGATCGGCTTCACCTCGTGGAGAGTTCCATCCTGCTTGCCCTTGGAGCGGGGGGTGCGGATGGCGTCATAGATGAAGGCGGCTTCGGTCATGGCTCTCTCCTCCTCGGCGTTTCGCGAGTTATAGGGCGCCCGCGGCGCGGCGGAAGCCCCTCAGCCGGCGCGACCAGGGGTGACGCGGCGATAGGTGTCGAAATGCCGACGGAGCGCGTCAGCGCAACCTTCCGCGTCGCGTGCGAGCGCGGCCTTCAGGATGCCCGCATGTTCCTGCAGCAGCTCCGCGCCGCGAAAGCCGAGCGTCGGGTCGAGCGCGATGACATGCTGCTTGAACTGATCGAAGGCGAGCCGGTGCTGCGCCAGGAGCCGGGCCGAGCCGCAGGTGCCGATCAGCGCCTCGTGAAAGGCCCGGTCGGAGGCGGACCAGAGCCTGAGCTGCCCCGCATCGAGCGATTCGCCGCGCATCCGACTTTCCAGATGGGCGAGGCGGTGATGCGCCGCGGTGAGGTTCGCCTCCCATTCCATCCCGCCCCGCGCAATCGAGAGCCGGGCGCCTTCGGTCTCGATCAGGATGCGAAAATGCGCGATCTCCCAGATCACGTCCGGCCCTGTCCGCGCCGCGCGGAAGCCGCGCTGGGGCAGGTTCTCAATGAAACCTTCCGCTGCAAGGCGGATCAACGCCTCCCGGATCGCCGCCGCCGAGGCGGCGTACCGCAGCGCCAGGCGCTGGGGCATGAGCTTGGCGCCGGGCGCGACGGCCCCCGCGACGATCTCATCCCGGAGCCGCGCATAGACGGCGCCGGACAATGCGGCCATGACGTTCCCCCCCGGCCTTCTTTTTTGCGACCATAGGCCGGAATTTCGAAATTCGAAAGAATTTCGATAACGCCGTTGTGGGACCGATGCGACCTTGCTAGCCTTCCCTCCAAGCTGCGGCGAGAGAGCCGCGGCGCGATAAACTGTCAACAATCCTCGGGGAGGACATGATGAAACTGAAGACCATTGCAGCCGGAATCGGCGCCGCAGCCATCGCATCGATGCTTGCGGGCGCCGCCATGGCGCAACAGACCACCCTCCGCATCCAGACGCACTACGCGCCGGAAACTGTCTCCGGGAAGCTGGCGCAGCGCTTCGTGGACGATGTGCAGGTCATGTCGAACGGCGAGATCGCCATCGAGATGTTCTTCTCCTCCTCGGTGGTGAACTCGGTCGAAGGGTTCGACGCGGCGGCGACCGGCATTCTCGATTGCGAGATGCACGGCGGCGCCTACCAGACAGGCAAGAACCCCGCCTTCCAGTTCGTGGGCGACATCATGGGCGGCTATGACACGCCCTATCAGCAGCTATCCTGGCTCTATCACGGCGGCGGGCTCGAAGCGGCGCAGGAGCTTTACAACAAGTTCGGGATGCAGCTGATCGGCTGGTGGGTCTACGGTCAGGAATCGCTGGCCTCGACGAAGCCGATCCGCGGCGTCGCCGACCTCAAGGACTGGAAGTTCCGCTCGCCGCCGGGCCTCGAGACGAACATCTTCGCTTCGCTCGGCGCCAGCCCGATCGTGATGGACTTCACGGAGATCTTCACCGCGCTCGAATCCGGCATCATCGACGGGGCGGACGCCTCCGGCATCGCGAACAATGTCGGCCTCGGGCTCTATGACATCGCGAAATACACCAACTTCCCCGGTTTCCACTCGATGCCCTCCGACCATCTCGCCTGCAACAAGGCGCGCTGGGACGGGATGCCCGAGCATCACCGCCGCATCATGGAGCGGGCGATGGAATCGCTCGCGCTCCAGAC
>JAUHWJ010000492.1 GCA_030424705.1 Alphaproteobacteria bacterium
CCTGCCGACGGCGACGCTGGCGGCGACGATCATCGTCGCCGTGCTGAGCCTCGTGGATTTCTCGATCCTCCGCCGTTCGTGGACCTATTCGAAGGCCGATTTCGCGGCGGTGAGCGCGACGATCCTCCTCACACTCGGCTTCGGCGTGGAAGCCGGCGTCTCCGCCGGGGTCGCATTTTCCGTCGCCCTCCACCTCCTCAAGACCTCGCGCCCGCATGTGGCGGAGGTCGGGCTCGTTCCCGGCACGCAGCATTTCCGCAACATCCTCCGCCACAAGGTGGAGACGGACCCGGCGATCCTGACGCTGCGGGTGGACGAGAGCCTTTTCTTCGCCAACGCCCGCTTCCTCGAGGACATGGTGCAGGACCGGGTGGCCGAGGGCTGTGCCGTGCGCCATGTCGTCCTCATGTGCTCGGCGGTGAACGAAATCGACTTCTCGGCCCTCGAAAGCCTCGAGGCCATCAACCTGCGGCTCCGGGACATTGGCGTCGGCCTTCACCTCTCGGAGGTAAAGGGGCCGGTGATGGACCGGCTGAAGCGCAGCCATTTCCTCGAAGCGCTGAACGGCCGCGTCTTTCTCTCGCAATATGACGCCTGGGTGGCGCTCCGCGGCGGGGCGCCCGCGCAGGCGGCCTGATTTCCGGCGCGGCGTTGACGGGCGCCGCCCGATGGGGGATTGCTCTTTGGCGTCCCGCGAGATCGAGGAGCAGCCCGGCCGATGAATGCGCAACCGCCCCGCCCCGCCTTCGCTGGCTGGCTCTCGGAGACCAACGACATCACCGCGCGCTTCCTCGCCGCCGGCGGCGTGCCCGGCCTCATCAACCTCGCCGGCGGCCTGCCTGCGCCCGAGACCTATCCGGGCGAGGCCGTGGCCGCGCTCGCGGCGGAGGCTGCGCGCGAGAGCGCGGAGACGCTGGCCTATGGTCCGATCCACGGCCTCCCCGCGCTCCGCGACGCGGTGGCCGCCCGCTTCTCGACGCCGGAAATGGCGCTGGGGCGGGAGAACGTGCTCATCACGACGGCGGGGATGCAGGGGCTCAGCCTCGTCGGGCAGGTCCTGATCGAGCCGGGGCAGGCCGTCGCCTGCCAGTCCCCCGCCTATCTCGGCGCGCTCGACGCCTGGCGCCCGCGCCGCCCCGCCTGGCGGCCGATCTTCCCCGAGCGGAACGGGTTCGACGCGGAGGCGGCGCTCTCCGGCGCGCAGTTCGGCTATGTCGTGCCGAACTTCTCCAACCCGATGGGGCGCCTCGTCGGCCTCGAACGCCGCCTCGAGCTCGCGGAGGCGGCGGAGGCGACGGGGACATGGCTGGTAGAGGACGATCCCTACGGTGCGCTCTACTACGATTCCGAGCCGCTGCCGCGCATCCTCTCCCTTTCCGGCGCGCTCCGCCCCGGCCGCTATCGCGGCCCGGTCGTCTATCTCGGCACCTTCTCGAAGGAGATCGCGCCCGGCCTCCGCATCGGCTGGGCCATCGCTGCGCCGGAGATGATCGAGGCGCTGGCCGCGGCGAAGCAGGGGGCGGACATGTGCACGAGCCCGCTGACGCAGAAGATCGCGCTCCGCGCGCTGGAGACGGGCTTGCCGGAGGCGATCCGCCCCGGCCTCCTCTCGCTCTACGCGAAGCGGCGGGATGCGCTGGCCGCCGCGATGGCGGCCCATCTCGCGGGCCTCTTCGACTGGGAGGTTCCGGTCGGCGGCATGTTCCTCTGGGCGACGGCGAAGGACCCGGCCTTCGACACCGACCGGCTCTTCGAGGCGGGGCTGGAGGCGGGCGTCTGCGTCACGCCCGGCCGCGTCTTCGACCCGTTGGGGGAGGACCGCCGCTCGATCCGGCTCAACTTCACGCTGAACGACGAGGCGAAGCTGGAGGAAGGGGTGCGCCGCCTCACGAAGGCGGCGCGGGCGATGTGAACGGCGCCGCGCCGGGGCGCGGCGCCGTTCGGTCTCAGCAGGCTTTTACGGCTCGCTTTGTCATGACGTGGACGAGATGGGCCCTGTATTCGGGCGATCCGTGGATGTCCCCGATCATGCCGTCTGCGGCGGGGGCGGGGGGGACCGCGTCGGGGGAGAAGTTGCCGGCGAGGGCTTCCTCGGCGGCTTTCCAGCGGAAGACGCCGCTTTCGGAGGCTCCGGTGACGGCGACGCGGACGCCGTTCGCGCCCTTGCTCACGAACACCCCGACGAGGGCGAAGCGGGAGGCGGGCTGGACGAACTTCATGTAGGCCGCCTTCTCGGGGATCGGGAAGGATACGCCGGTCACGATCTGGCCCGCGTCGAGCGCGGTGGCGAACATGCCCTGGAAGAACTCGTCCGCCGCCATGTCCCCGGCCGAGGAATGGATCGTCGCGCCGAGGCCGAGGCAGGCCGAGGGATAGCAGGCGGAGGGGTCATTGTTCGCGACCGAGCCGCCGATCGTCCCCTTGTGGCGCACCGCCGGGTCGCCGATATGCGCCGCGAGATGCGCGAGGGCGGGGATCGCCGCCTTCACGCCCGCATGGTCCGCGACACTCTGGTGGGTCACGGCGCCGCCGATCTTCACCATCCCGCCCGCGACCTCGATCCCCTTCATCTCCGCGATGCCGGAGAGGTCGATGAGCGCGGAGGGCGCGGCCAGCCGCGCCTTCAGCGTCGGGATCAGCGTCTGCCCGCCGGAGATCGGCTGGGCGTCCTCCGCCTTCAGCGCGGCGAGCGCGTCGGAGACGGAGCCGGCCTTCTGATAGTCGAATGCGTACATTGCTCTCTCTCCCTTACTTCGCGCTCTGGATCGCGGCCCAGACCCGCGACGGGCTGAGCGGCATGTCGATATGCTCCACCCCGATCCCGCCCGCGTTCAGCGCGTCGAGAACGGCGTTGACGAGCGCGGG
>JAUHWJ010000006.1 GCA_030424705.1 Alphaproteobacteria bacterium
GATCCGGCCTTCGATAACCTTGGTCGCCATGCGTTCGCTCCCTTTGGGCCGCTCTTCGTGCTTTCTTGCGAAGATTGGGCCGGACGAGTCAAAGGGCGCCGTGGCGGCGCCGTCAACGCCGGAGGTTGAAAATGCAGGTCGCACGGGCTTTCGAGATCGCCGCCATCCGGGTTCCCGTGAAACGGGTGAAGACGCTGGAGCCCGCGAAGGTCGCCGCGCTGGCCGAGGACATGCTGGAGAACGGGCAGAAGACGCCGATCATGGTGCGGGCGGACGGGGACGGTTTCGTGCTCGTGGAGGGGCTGCACCGGCTGGAGGCGGCGAAGGCGCTCGGCGAGACGAAGATCGAGGGCTATCTCGTGCAGCCGCGGCGGTTCTGAGCGCGGCTATTCCGGGACAAGGCGCCAGACCTTGCCGCTCTCGCCGGTCGGGATTCCCTGAGCGGTGGTGAGGAGCAGGATTTCGCCCTCCGCGTCGAGGCCGAGGGAGTGCAGGCGCTGGTCGAGCTCCAGCAGGGGCTCCATCGGCCAGAGGCCATCCGCCTGCGGGTCGGCTGCGTAGACGAGGCCCGAGGGCTCCATGATCGTGCGGCTGAAATCCCCGAAGACGAGCCGCCCCTGCAGCGCCGGGATCGCCGCGCCGCGATAGACGAGGCCGCCGACATTGGCGGAACCCCTCGGCTCCGCTCCGGTGCGGGACATGGGGAGGGCGGCGGCCCAGTTGGCGTATTCCACCACCGGGTCGAGATAGGGGGCGCCGCGCGCGTCCCGCTCCGGGCAGTCCTTCGGCGGGTCGAAGACGCGGGAGCGGTCGAAGCAATGGGTTCCCTCCTTCACCGCCCAGCCGTAATTGCCGGGCGCGCCCACGCGATAGATCGTCTCCCACAAGGTCTCCGCCACGCCGTTGACGAAGAGTGCGCCGCTCTCCGGGTCGGCCGCGATGCGGAACGGGTTGCGGAAGCCGAGCGCCCAGATCTCTGGCCGGGCGCCCGGCTCGCCCGTGAACGGATTGCCGGCGGGGATCGCGTAGGGGAGGCCGGGAGCGGGGGGCGCGTCCACGTCGATCCGGAGGATCTTGCCGTGGAGGCGGGAGAGGTCCTGCGCCCAGCCGTCGTGGTGGTGGAACTCGGCAGGGAGGCGGAACGGGTCCTCCGGCGTGAGGGAGGCGAGCGGGCTTTCTCCCTCGGTCTTCGGCGGAGACCAGACTTCGGGGACGCCGTGGACGCCGCCGCCATCCCCGATCCCGACGAAGAGGAGGCCGCCGGGGCCGAAGGCGAGGCCGCCGCCATTGTGCTTGCGGTTGATCCAGTCGATCTCGATCAGGGGGCGTTCGCTCGCCGCATCCGCCCTCTCCGGCGTCGCGGCGAATTCGGAGAGGCGCCAGGTGTGGGCGGTGGAGCCGGTCCAGGGCGAATCCGGGCGGCGGGCGGCGGCGTAGGTCACGAAGACGCGGGCGTCCTCCGGAAAGTCCGGATGGAGGGCGAGGGACCAGAGGCCGCGCTCGTCGAAGGCGGGGAGGATCGGCGAGAGCCGGTCGCGGAGGTCGAGGAAGGGCTCCGCGCTCCGCGCGCCGTCCGGCCCGATGCGGTGGACGAGGCCGGTCTGGTCCCCGACGAGGAGCGCGCCGCCCGGAGCCGGGAGGGCGAAGACGGGGGCGTCGAAGCCCTCCGCCACAAGTTCGGCCCTGAGCGCCGGCGGCTCCGCCGCGGCGGCGTGCGCGATGACGATGACGAGCGCGGCGAGTGTGCGCATGCGTGGTCCCCCTGTCCTGCGTAGTCGTAGCATGAGTCGGCGAAGGTGGCAGCCGGATCTGGCGCTTTCGACTGGCGTCAGCTCATAGATCTCCCGCCCGTCGGGGATCTTGGAGCGGCAGTTTCGGCTTAGCCGGAGATCGAATACGGGCTCATGCGCAAAAGACGATTTTGTTCCGGCATGCAGGAAGACTTTATATTGTTGTATTTCAGTATATACTTGCTCGGATTGCAGATCCGGGGAGGGGACTGATGCAAACAAGGCGGATTGCCGTGCGGGTCGGCGCTTTGATTCTGAGCGCCCTCGCGTTTCTTGGCGAACCTGCCGAATTCGCCGTGTCCAAGGCGCGCGCCGAGGGGCTGCCCTTTGCGGTCGATATCCTGATTTGCCGGAGTTACCGGGAAGGGCAGGGGCGCGACTGCGACCCCCTGACGACGCTCACGGCCGGCTCCGGCTTCGCTAAGGCCTCCGCCTACATGGAGTTCGTCTGGCAGAGCACTCAAATCGAAGAACGACCACGGATGAAGGTCTACTTCAAGTGGACCTTCACCGCCGCAGATGGGGCGTTCGAGACGCTCTCCAACTTCGAGACGAACCCCGCCTATACGTTCGAGCCGCGGCCTCGTAATCAGCCGAGCCGCTGGTATGTCAACCAGAGCATCTGGGCTGATGCTCCTGGCGTCTATCGCTTCACCGCCTTTCTCGACCGTAATGACCACGCCGGATCGCAGATTGGCGAGGCGACCTTCGAGGTGAAGCCATGAACGGCGTATCCATCGCAGCCTTCGTCGCAGCTGCGTTTCTTGCGACGCACGGGGGCTACGGAGCCTCAGCGCAAGAGCGCCCGGCGACGCGTGCGGACATCCTTGTGCTCACCGAGCAGATCGACACGTTGGACGGAATCTTCAGGACCAAGCTGCTGAATGTCGAGGAGCAAGTGGCGGAGCTGGAGCGGCGGCTGAACGCGGCCGACGGCCAGCTTCTGGAGATTGACCAGTTCGACGCCTCCGTCGAAGAGGCGCAGCGCCTTTCGACATCCCTCTCGGAGGCGCTCACGAAACTGGAATCGGCCTCTGCCGAGAACGCGCGCCTCACGGCGGAGGTGGCGCAGGCGGTCAAGAGCGCCGAGGCGGCCGAGAGGCGGGCCGATTCCATCCAGTGGATTGTCTCCGGCGTTTCCGCCGTCGTCTCCGTTCTCGTTATCGTTGTCAGTCTCTTCTTTTCCCACAGGTTCACGGTCCTTTACGCGGACACCAAGGTCTCTCAGGCGCTTCTCGCGCGGCTCGAGAAAGGGGGCGCCGAAAAGGCGGACGCGGCGGAGCCTGCGAAGGGAGAGGGCGCGGCGGCGGCGACCTAGCCGCCAAACGCCTCACTCCGCCGGGGCGCCGCCAAGCTCCCGCGCCAGCATCTTCTCCACATGGCCGCGCGGCTTCGTCAGCCGGGCGAGGCGGTCGTAGAGGACGGGGGTGACGAAGAGCATCAGCACGGTCGCAAGCGAGAGGCCGGCGATGATGACGGTGCCGATCGCCACGCGGCTCTCCGCCCCCGCGCCTGTAGCGAAGACGAGGGGAGTCGCGCCGAGAACCGTGGAGATGGCCGTCATCAGAATTGGGCGGAGGCGGAGCACGGCCGCGTTTACCACCGCGTCGCGCACCTCGAGCCCCTCGTCGCGAAGCTGGTTCGCGAATTCGACGATGAGGATGCCGTTCTTCGCGATGAGGCCGATGAGCAATATCACCCCGATCTGCGAATAGATGTTCAGCGTCAGCCCGCCCAGCGCAAGCGCATAGACGGCGCCGGCGAGGCCGAGCGGCACGGTGAGCATGATCGAGATCGGGTGCACGAAGCTTTCGAACTGTGCGGCGAGGACGAGGAAGACGATAAGGAGGGCCAGGGCGAAGACGAAGCCGGCCCCGGCCTCCTGATCCTTGAAGGCGCGGGACTGGCCCTCATAGCCGATCGCGGCCTCCGCCGGCAGGACGGTGCGCGCCTCCGCCTCCAGCGCGGCGAGGGCGTCGCCGAGGCTGTAGCCCTCGGCGAGGGCGGCGGAGAGCTCGATGGAGGGCAGCCGGTCATAGCGGCGAAGCTCTGGCGCGGCGGCGTTCTCCGTCATCGTCACGAGGGCGCCGAGCGGGACGAGGCTCGCGCCGTCCCCCGATCGGACGAAGATGTTGGAGATGTCGGAGGGCGTGCGCCGGTCGTCCCGCTCCGCCTGGAGGAGGACGGGGTATTCGCGCCCGCGGCTCACGAAGGTCGTGACCTCGCGGGAGGCGAACATGGTCTGGAGGGTCGAGGCGATGATTTCGGCGGAGACGCCGAGATCGTCCGCCCGTTCGCGGTCTATCTCGATGTCGAGCTGCGGCAGGTTCTCCTCGTAGTCGAGTTCCGGATTGACGAGGCCGGGATTGGCGCGAGCGGCGACGAGCAACGCCTCCGCCCATTCCTTCACCAGCTCGAAATCCGGGCCCCCGATGATGATGCGCACCGGGGTCGAGGAGCCGCGAAGGCCGAGCCCCGCCGGCGTCACGGGGAACCCTCGGGCGACCGTCACCTGGCTCATCTTCGGCGCGATCTCCCGCACGATCTCCGCCACGTTCCGCTCCCGCTCCTCCCACGGCGCGAGGCGGAAGACGACGAATGAGCGGAAGGGGCGGCCGAAGGACCCGGAGAAGGTGAAGATCGCCGCAATCTCCCCGGTCTCCCGAAGGGGTATCAGGATCTCCTCGACCTGCCGCGCCGCGATGTCGGTATGCTCTAGCGTCGAGCCCTGCGGCGCGGTGAGCGGCACGAAGCCCACCCCCCGATCCTCGCGCGGGGTTAGTTCGCGCGGGAGCGATTCGTAGAGCGGCCAGGCGCCGGCGGCCGCGACGACGGCGAGGGAGAGGACGACGAGCGGCGCGCGGACCGCGAAGCCGAGCGCGCGGCGATAGGCGCGGGCGATCACGCCTTCCCGCCGCTTGCCGACCTCGCCGCGCGCCTGCGCCGCCTTCGCCTGCCGGCCGGAAAGGAGGCGCGAGGCGAGGGCGGGGCAGGCGGTCAGGGCGACGAAGGTGGAGATCGCCACGGCGCTGGCCATGACCCAGCCGAACTCGATGAAAAGCCGCCCGACCTGCCCGGGGAGGAAGGAAAGCGGCACGAAGACGGCGATGAGCGTGATGGAGGTGGCGAGCACCGCGAAGGTCACCTGCCGGGCGCCGTTGAAGCTCGCCGCGAGCGGCGATTCCCCCTCCTCGATCCGGCGCTGGATGTTCTCCAGCACCACGATGGCGTCATCGACGACGAGGCCGATGGCGAGGAGGAGGGCGAGCAGCGTGAGCGTGTTGATCGAGAAGCCGAAGCCCGCGATCAGGATGAAGCAGCCGACCAGTGCGACGGGAATGGTGATCGCCGGCACCATCGTCGCGCTGATGGAGCGCAGGAAGACGAGGATGACGAGCACGACGAGGCCGAGCGAGATCATCAGCGCCGTCGTCACCTCCCGGATCGAGGCGCCGACGAAGATCGCATCGTCCGAGCCGACGGTGATCTCCATCCCCTCGGGCAGAGACTCGGAAAGCGCCGAGATCTCCGCCCGCACTGCTTCCGAAATCGCCAGCGTGTTCGACTGGGATTGCCGCAGGATCGCGACGCCGATGGCGTCCACCCCGTCCGAGCGGACGATGGTGCTGTCATCCTCGACGCCGGCCTCCACCCGCGCCACGTCCCCGAGCCGCACCGGATAGCCGGCCACCCGGTCGATCACCACGTCGCGGAAATCGTCGAGACTGCGGAGGCGGCTGTTGAGGCGGACGGAAAGCTGCCGTTCGACCGACTTCACGTCTCCCGCGGGAAGCTCTACGTTGTTGCGGCGGAGCGCGGCCTCAACATCCGCCACGGTGAGGTTGCGCGCGGCGAGCGCCCGCCGGTCCAGCCAGATGCGGACGGCGAAGGGTCGCTCGCCATAGATCTGGATGTTCGCGACGCCGTCGATGGTCGCCAGCCTGTCCCGCACGAAACGGTCTACATAGTCGGTGATCTCCGCCGTCGTCATGCGGGTTGAGGTGATGGCGAGGCGCATCACCGGGTCCGCGTCCGCATCCGACTTCACGACCTGCGGCTGGTCCGCCTCTTCCGGCAACTGGGCGGTGACGCGGCCCACCGCATCCCGCACGTCGTTGGCGGCGATGTCGACGTCCCGCCCCGTCTCGAATTCGATCGTGGTCTGGCTCCGGCCCTGCCGGCTGGTGGAGGAGATCGAACGTATGCCGGCGATGGAGGCCGCCGCGCCTTCGATCACCTCGGTGATGTCGGTGTCCACGACCTCGGGCGCCGCGCCGCGATAGGTCGTCGTGACGGTGACGACCGCGGAGTCCACGTCCGGCAATTCGCGGATCGGCAGTTCGCGGAGCGCCGCGATCCCGAAGACGATGATGAGGAGGCTGGCGACCGCGGCGAGGACGGGGCGGCGGACGGAAATGTCCGAGAGTGTCATGACTTGGGAGCCTCCGCCGCCGCGGGCCCGCCGATCACGTTCACCGCGGCCCCGTCCCTCACCGACTGGAGCCCGCGGGTCACGACGAGCGCCCCGGCCTCGACGCCCGATTCGATGGCGACGACGCCCGATTTCCTGAGCCCGGTGACGACGGGGCGCCTCTGCGCCTTTCCCTCCTCCACGACGAAGACGTAGGTGTCCGCCGCCTGGGCGACGATCGCCTCCTCCGGCGCGACGAGCTTCTCCGAAGAGGAGAGCGTGATGGAGAGGGACATGAACATGCCCGCTGGCAGTTCGCCCTCCGGGTTGGGAATGGTCGCGCGCGTACGGAAGGAGCGGCCCACCGGGTCCACCCGGCTGTCCACCGCGGCGATCTCCCCGATGAAGGTCCGGTCCGGGAAGGCGGCGCTGATCGCCTCCACCTCCATTCCGACCGTGATCTCCGTGTAGAGCATCTCCGGGAGGGCGAACTCGACCTCTATCTCGCTCAGATCGTCGATCCGCGTCAGCACGTCGCCTTCGTCCACCCGCGCGCCGAGATCGGCGTCCGTGAGCCCGACATGGCCGTCGAAGGGCGCGCGGATCGTCCGGTCCGCCAGGCGGCGGCGGGCGCGCTCGAGCGTCGCCTCCGCGACGGCGAGGCGGGAGATCGTCTGTTCGACGGCGCTTTCGGGGATGGCGGCGGAACGGCGCAGGGTCTCCGCCCGCTCGGCGGCCTGCCGCTGCTCGACGACGAGCGCCTCCGCCTCCGCAAGGTCCGCGCGTTCGATCTCGTCATCGAGCCGCGCCAGCGTGGCGCCCGCCTCCACCATCTCGCCGGGATTGATCGCAAGCTCCACGATCCGGCCCGAGGCGAGCGGCCGCACCTCCACCGATTGCCGGGCGCGGGTGGTGCCGACGGCTTCCACCGTCCGCTCCATGACGGCGGGCCGCACCGCCTCGACCTCGACCGAAGCGGCGCGCGCGCCCCGCCTCGGCGCTTCCGCCGCGCCGTCGCCCGCGCCGAATTCGCTCCGCCAGACCTCGTAGCCGCCGAAGCCGACGCCCGCGAGCACAAGCAATATCAGGATTTGTCGCCAGATCGCCATGTCTCGCCCCGCTCCGCGCCATCCGGTCAACGCGCGGCCCCCGCGCTTCCGTCGATACCTAGCGCGGCCTGCGACGCCCGTCGACGCTGTGTTCGCTTTTCCGCAGTTCCGGACAAAAAATATTGAAAGATATATGTTAACTGAAATACAAAGTAGAACATATGCCCATCATGTCAAATAAATCCATTAACTACAGCTTATAACCTCAGCCGCAATTTCGCCGCGTTGTATAGGGCGACCGAAGCGGAGTTCGCCGGCCTCGCGTGTGAGAGGTCGCCGCCGCCAGGTCGCCCCGGTGTGCGGGGAGTTGCGGGTGATGGCCGGCATACATTCGGCGGACGTGCGTGCGGAGCGGTTCTCGGGCGGGGCGCCTGCGGTGACCGGGGATCTGTTCGGAGGGAATTTTCTCTTCGACCGGGACCAGGCCGTCTCCGGCGGCAGCTTCGATGCTAAGGCGGAGGCTCTCGGAGCCAGTTTCCTACGCTATCCGGGCGGCACCATCGCAGAGCAGCATTTCGACATCACGGACCCGGACAGGACGGCGGATGACGGGGCGCGCGGGCCGCTCGAACCCCTCTCCGACTTCATCGCCTACGCCGCCGGGCGGGGCGCGGGATGGGCGCTGGTTCTCCCCATGAACGAATACGCTCATGCAGTCGCCTCCGGCGCGATGACGATGGCGGCGGCGCGGGCGGAGCTGCGCGGCTTTCTCGAAGCGCTGAAGGCCGGCGCCTATGGCGCGCATATGCCGGAGGTCATTGAGCTCGGCAACGAGTTCTACGACCACGCCGGGATGGGGGAAGAGGCGCTCGCCGCGATCTACGCCCCCGCCGCCCGCGCCTTCGCCGAGGAGATCCGCGCGGCGATGGGCGGGGCCGTGGAGATCGCTGTCCAGGCCGGGCGGACGGAGGCGGCGAACGGGACGGTGATGGAGGCTTTCGCAAGAGCGGGGGGCCTCGTCGACAGCGTGATCGTCCATTCCTATCCGTGGACCGTCGACCAGATCGTCTGGCATCACGATCAGCGGCTCGGCGTCGCAGAGGCCTGGCGCGCGGCGGGGCTTGCGGAGGGCGTGTTCCTTTCCGAATGGAACATGGCGAACGACTTCGCCGCGGGCGGCGTTCCGCTCTCCCCTCTGGAGATCGAGCGGGGGATGGCGCAGGCCGCGGCGATGATCGAGCTGCTCGCCGGCTTCGCAAAGGCTGGCGTGACGCGCGCGGCGGTCTGGCCGATCCAGCAGAACACGCCGGGGGACCTTGGCGGCGACGAGGGCGAGTGGGCGGCCGGGGAGGCGAAGCTGAGCCCGCGGAACCTGACGCTGGCGGGCGAGAGCTTCCGGCTGATGTCCGAGGTCCTGCCGGGCTTGAAGCCGCTGGAGACGGCGAATCTGGACATCGACGGCGCGGCGGAGGCGGCGCGGTTTCGCGACGAGTTCCTGATCGAGGCCTTTCAGGGGGACGGGAAGATCGTCGTCTTCGTCTCCGCCTTCGCGCTCACTGCGGGGCAGCTCGGCTCGACCGTCCGGCTCGATATCGACGGCGCTTTCGCCGGCGCGACGGTGACGACCTTGCGCGCCGGCGGGCCCGACCCGCTCGACCCCAACGCGCCGGCGCTGGTGGGCGAGGCGCGGCTCGACGGGGTGAGAAGCGCGGCCGATCTCGCGCTCGTCTTCTCCGACGCCTACGAGATCAAGCGGGTCGTCTTTGACCTCGCGCCGGAGCAAGAGCCAAGGGCTGACGCCTCATCCGGCCGGATTGTCGGCGGCTCTGGGGATGATCGCCTCCGCGGTGGCGAGACCGAGGAGATCATCGTCGGCCGGCGCGGCGAGGATACGCTGCGCGCCGGGGACGGCGACGACCTGGCGCGAGGCGGCGGCGGCGCGGACCGGCTGGCCGGCCAGCGCGGCGACGATCTTCTGATCGGCGGGCCAGGCGCGGATCATCTGCGCGGCGGCGGCGGGGCGGATGCGCTCCGCGGCGGCGGCGGGGGCGACAAACTGATCGGCAACGGCGGCGGAGACACCCTCGCCGGCGGAAAGGGCGACGATGTTCTGAAGGGTGGCGGCGGCGCCGACCTCTTCGTTTTCCGCCCCGGGGACGGAGCCGACATCGTGAAGGATTTCACGCCGGGGCTGGACCGTCTCTCCTTCGAGGGCGGGCTCGCGCCCGGCGACCTTACCCTCGTGGACGGGCCGGACGGCGCGTTCCTTTCTTGGCGGGGCGGCTCTGCGCTGCTCGACGGCGTTTCCGCCGATGCGCTGGGGGAGGGGGATTTCCTCTTCTGAGCCTGCGCGACGAACGACTCGCGCTATCCGGGAAATCCGGATACGGCTTCCAAGGGGCGGAACGTGTGCGCCGTATTTCCGCGGCGCAGCCCCGGGCAGGCGGGGGTCATGGCGAGCGTCACGGTTTCTACGGGTGGCTACGCTCCGGGCGTGGGACGCGTCGAGGCCGGATTCTTTGGCGGCAACTTCCTGTTCGACCGCGACCGGGCGGATGTCGGGGGGACGTTCGACCTGAAGGCCGGCGCGCTCGGCCTTACGTTCCTGCGATATCCGGGCGGCGCGGTGACCGAGAGTTTCTTCGATCTCTCGGACCCGGACAGGACCTCCGCGCCCGGCGCGCGCGGGCCTCTCGAGCCGCTGTCCGGCTTTGTCGCCTTTGCCGCGGCAAAGGCATTGCCCTGGTCTCTGGTCATCCCGGTGAACAACGCGGCGCATGACGTGGCGGCGGGGCGGATCGGGCTGGACGATGCGCTCGCGGAGCTTCGCGGCTTCCTCCTGCGCCTGAAGGCCGGCGAGTTCGGCCCCGTCATGCCTTCGGTAATCGAACTCGGCAACGAGTATTTCTCCTTCCCCGGCTTCACCGGGAAGGAGAACGCGATGATCTACGCGCCTGTCGCGGCGGCCTTCGCGGAGGAGATCCGCGCCGTCTTCGGCGATACGGTCGAGATCGCGGCGCAGGCCTGCCACACGCGCAGCGGCAACGACATCGTGACCGCCGCCTTCACCCCCGGCCTCGTCGACGCGGTGATCGTTCACGCCTATCCGCCGACCCTGGCGGAGATCGAGCCGCAGGCCGGGCTCTATGCCGACCTCGCCGCTGCATGGATCGAGAAGGGCCTCGCCCGCACGATCTTCCTTTCGGAATGGAACCTCGCCTCGAACTTCCGTGACGAGACGGGAAGCATCCTCACGGCCGCCGATCAGGAGCTGGGGATGGCGCGGGCGGCCGCGCTGCTCGAGATGGCGGCGTTCTTCCTCCGCGCCGGCGTCAGCCGGGCGAGCGTGTGGCCCGTTCAGGAAAACACGCCCGGCGACCTCGCGGGGGACGAGGGCGAGACGGCGGAGAACACGCCGCGGCTGAGCGAGCGGAGCCTGACGCTGGCCGGCGAGGCGTTCAGGCTCATGTCTGAAAGCCTCGTCGGGCTCAGGCCGCTCGGGGAACTAGACGTCGATCTCGACGGGGAGGAGGAGCCGGACCGCTTCGCCTCCGAACTGCTCGTCGAAGGCTTCGGCGACCGGGAGCGCCTCGTCCTCTTCGTCTCGGCCTACGATCTGGAGCCGGGCAGGTTCGACGCTCCGGTCACGCTCTCCATCGACGCGCCGTTCCGCGGCGCAACGGTGACCCGGCTGCTCGCCGAGGGGACGAACCCGCTAGACCCGAACGCGGAACCCTTTGTCGAGACGCTGGACTTCGCCGGGCTGCGCCGTGCGTCGGACCTGCCGCTCTTCTTCTCCACCCCATACGAGGTGGCCCGGATCGAATTCACGAAGCCGCCGCCGGCCACTCTGAGGGGCGACGCGGAGGCGCAGAGGCTCGTCGCCGGCGCGGGGGATGACGTCATTCGCGGCCTCGGCGGCGACGACCGGTTGGTTGGCCGGCAGGGGGCCGACACGCTGCGCGGCGGCGCAGGCGACGACACGCTGATTGGCGGCGGCGGGGCGGACCGTCTTTTCGGCGGCAGGAACGAGGACAGGCTTGTCGGTAGAGCCGGGCACGACACGCTGATCGGCGGAGCTGGCGACGACGTTCTGATCGGAAACAAGGGCGCGGACCTGCTGCAAGGCCGGGCGGGGGCGGACCGGCTCATCGGAGGCGCGGGACCGGACACGCTGATCGGGGGCGCCGGCGCGGATGCGTTCTTGTTCAGGCTGAATGACGGGGCGGACGAGATCAGGGACTTCGAGCCGGGCCTCGACAGCCTGATCCTGCCCGGCGGAGCCCTTCTCGGCGCCGTCGACCGCGGCCAGGACGTGCTCCTTCTCCATGCGGGCGGGGAGGTTCTGGTCCACAATCTCGATTCCGCGGACTTCGCCCTGTTCCTGCCGGACGGTTCGGATCACGACGACCTGTTCTAGCCGCCCTTGTCGCTCACGCGCCGAGCGCGCGGGCGAGACCGTCCCTCGCGGCGAGAAGGGCGGGGAGGAGCGCCTCCGCCCCCTGCGCCTCGACGCGCTCCGACGGCGCGGCGACGGCGATGGCGGCGAGGAAGGCTCCGTCCGGCGTGAGGACGGGCGCGGCGACGCCCGTGACGCCGATCTCGTAACCGTCCCGGCAGAGCGCCCAGCCGCGCGCGGCGGCGAGTTCCGCGGCGGCGGCGACCGCCTCGGGCTCCGTGATCGTAGCCGCTGTGACTGCGGCGAGCGGCGGGCGGAGGCGCGCTGCGCGATCCGCCGGCTTCAGGCTGGAGAGCCAGGCGAGGCCGGAGGCGGTGGCGTGGAAGGGCAGCGTCTCCGCCGGGTCGAGATTGATGACGTTGGCCCGGTGCGGCAGGCGGATCGCGACGGAGATCATGCCTGCGGGGCCGGGGACGGAGACATGCGCCGTCTCCCCCGTCGCCTCCGTCAGCGCCTCCGCCGCTGCGGCGGCGAGCCGGCCGAGCGGGGCCGTCGCCTCCCGCACCCGCGCGAGCGTGAGAAAGCCGGGCCCGAGCCGGTATTTCCGGCTCTCCCCGGCCTGCTCCACGAAGCCGTGGCGGGCGAGCGCGGCGAGGAGCCGGTGCGCCGCCGCCTTGTCGAGCCCGGCGAGGCGGGCCAGCTCGCTGAGGCCTAGCGCCCCCCGCTCCGCCGTGAACTGGGAGAGGAGCGTCATCGCCTTGTCGACCGTCTTCACCCGCGCCCCCGGCTTGACAGCGGCGCCGCCGCTTCGAAAACTCGCAACTGCGGTGAAAATAGTGAACCGCCTGCGCGCCATGCAAGGGGAAACGATGCCGAACGAAGCCGGGGCCCAGCCGACCATCCTCATCATCGGCACCTATGACACGAAGGCCGAGGAGCTGGCCTATCTCGCGGAGCGGATCGGCGCGGCGGGGGGCGCGGCGCTGACGATGGATGTCTCCGTCCTCGGCGACCCGCCGGGGCCGGTGACGGTGACGAAGCACGAGGTCGCCGCCGCAGGCGGCGGCTCGATCGAGGAGGCGGCGGGGTTCGGGGACGAGAACCTCGCCATGCAGCTGATGGCGCGGGGCGCGGCTTTGCTGACGCGGCGGCTTTTCGACGAGGGGCGGATCGGCGGCATGATCGCGCTCGGCGGCACGATGGGCACGGACCTCGCGCTGGACTGCGCGCGGGCGCTGCCGCTCGGGGCGCCGAAATACATCGTCTCGACCGTCTCCTTCTCCCCGCTCATCCCGGCGGAAAGGCTGGCGCCGGATGTGCAGATGATCCTCTGGGCGGGCGGGCTCTACGGGCTCAACCCGGTCTGCCGCGCCTCGCTCTCCCAGGCGGCGGGGGCGGTGGTGGGCGCGGCGCGGGCGGCGGAGCGGCCCGAAAGCGCGCGGCCGCTGGTGGGGATGACCTCGCTCGGCTCCTCCTGCCTCAAGTACATGAAGGCGCTGAAGCCGGCGCTGGAGGCGCGGGGCTATGACCTCGCCGTGTTCCACGCCACGGGCATGGGCGGGATGGCGTTCGAGAGCCTCGCGGCGGAGGGGGCTTTCGTCTGCGTCATGGATTTCGCGCTGCCGGAACTCGGGAACCTCCTCGCCGGCTCCGCGGTCAATTCCGGGGAGGGGCGGCTGACGGCGGCGGGGCTCGCGGGCGTGCCGCAGATCGTGGCGCCGGGCTGCCTCGACCTCATCGACTTCGCCGGCTGGCAGGAGATCCCGGAGCGCTACGAGGACCGGCCCTTCCACGCCCATAACCGGCTCATCAAGTCCGCCGCTCTCAATGCGGAGGAGCGGCGGGAGACGGCGGCGGCGATGGGGGAGCGGCTGGCGCAGGCGAAGGGGCCGGTCGCGGTGATCCTGCCCGCGGGCGGCGTCGAGGAATGGGACAGGCCTGGCGGGGCGACGCATGACGGGCCGGCGCACGAGGCCTTCTGCGCGGCGCTGCGCGGCGCGATCCTCCCGCCGGCGACGCTGACGGAGATCGCGGGGCACATCAACGACCCGGAATTCGCGGAAGCGGCGCTGGCCATCTTCGACCGGTGGCGGGCGGAGGGGATCGTCCGCGGCTGAGCTATTCGCGGAGGATCAGACGGTCCCCCCGGAAGCTCGTCTCCGAGAGGCGGCCGAGGAAGCTCATGCCGAGGAGGGAGGTGGAGAGCCGCCCCTCCTCCGCCACCGCGGCGCGCACGCCTGTGAGGCCGACGGCGCCGATGGCGACCTCGTCGAGCGTCACCGTCGCGACGAAGGCCTGGCCGTTTGCGGTGCTGACGGGCTGGGTGAAGGCGAGCGTTTCGGGCTGAAGCCCGACCGTCGCAGCGTCCTCATAGCTCAGGAGGACGAGGGAGGCGCCGGTGTCCACCATCATGCCGACATTGGCGCCGTTGACGCTGGCGACGGCGCGGAAATGCCCGTCCCACGCCTTCCGCAGCTCCGCCTCCCCCGGCGTGCGGGAGAGCGCGAGGGTCGGCGTCACCTCGCCCCGCACCCGGTCGAAGATCATCACCGCCTCCTCCCGGTAGGTCCAGGCGACGATGAGGGCGGAGAAGGCCGCGAGCCAGCCGGCGGCCATCATGGCGACGGGGCGGAGCCGGACTCGGCGATAGCGGAAGCCCCAGATCAGGACGAGGGTGAGGAGCAGCCCGAGATAGAGCAGCCGCTCCGCCGCCCCCTCCTGCCGCAGCGCGTCCGGAAAGGCGCCGGCGAGCTGCGCGACGGCGAGC
>JAUHWJ010000007.1 GCA_030424705.1 Alphaproteobacteria bacterium
GCTTCCGCCTCGAAGAAGGCGCGGCGGCGGCCTTCCGTTCCCTCCAGCTCCAGCCGCGCCTCGTCGCCCGAGACGAGGAGGTTCCGCGCGGCGAGGGAGAGCCGCGCCGTCTCCTCTCCCGCGATGTCGGGCGTGTCGTTGGAGAGCGTGAGCGCCGCGTCGAACGGGCGGCGGGCGGCGATGTCCAGGTCGAGCGCCGTCTCCCCCTCCCGCGCGCCGGGGCGGATCGCGGCGTCCACCCGGGCGACGTTACGGTCCCGGAGAAGGATGCGCAGCGCCTCCTCCGCCGCCGGGAGGGAGAAGGGCCCGTCATCGAGCGCCACGCGCTCACGGAGCCATTCGGCCCCGATCTCGCCAAGCCCGCGGGCGCCCTCTTCGGCCACGCCCTCGCCCTTCACCCGGATCTCGGTCAGCCGCCCGGCGACGATCTCGAACGTCGCCTCCCCGGCGGCGGCGTCCACCGTGCGGAGCCGGACGCCGGAGCTGACATAGCCGGCGGCGACCAGCGCCTCCGTCATCTCCCGCCGGAGCGCCTCCAGCGCGGCGAGGTCCACGCGGCGGCCGAGCGCACCCTCCGCCGCGGCGCGGAGCCCCTCCTCCCCGATCAGGGGCGAGCCCTCCGGCGTGAGGAGGACGGCGCGGAGCGTCATGTCGACGTCTATCTCAAGGGGCTCCGCCGCGGCGGCGAAGGCCGCAAGCGCGGCGAGGCAGGCGAGGGTGAGGCGCCTCACCGCAGCGGGTCGCATGGCCGGCCGCGCGTCCCCGCGCGGAAGGGCGCCGCCTGCGCGCCCGCGCCGGGCGGCGGCACGGCGAGGCCGAAGAGCGCGGGCGCCGCCCCCTCCGCCCCCCGTTCCGGCGGCGCGAGCCGCAGCGCGCTGCCGCCCGTCACCGCCGCGACGCAGAAATCGTCCACCAGCGCGAAGCGGTTGAAGAACTCGGTCGGCGGCGCCTCCGTCTCCGCCGATTGCGCGCCGATGGTTCCTAGAATCTGCACCTGCCCCGCCGCGCCGAGATTGGAGCTGACGTCGATCGTCGCGTCCGGCGGCTCGATCAGCGTCACGTCGGTCGCGACGCGCACCACGCCGCCGTCGCCCTGATCCGCCGTGGATTCGAGCCGGGCGCTGTCGTTCAGCACGAGGAGGCCGCCCGTCACCGTGATCGCGCCGCCATTCCCGTCGCTGGCGCCGACCGAGGTCGTCACCGTTCCGGAATCGACGAGCGCGAAGCCCCGCGCGTCGAGCCGGATCGCCCCGCCGTCGCTGGAGCCCGAAGCGGTGGTGACCTGCGAGCCGGCGCCGACCGTGATGGAGCCCGCGCGGATGACGATCCGCCCCGCGGCGCCGCCCGCCGCCGGGGCGCGGCTCGCGATCTCCGCGCCCGTCGCCGTCTCCACCCGGTCCGTCATCGAGATGCGCACGGCGCCTGCGGCGCCGGTGGAGCGCCCGGTCGTCGTGATCTCCGCCCCGTTCTCGATCCGGAGCGTCCCGCCCGTGATCCGCACCTCGCCGGCCGGCGAGGCGTTGAACGTCTCCGCCCCCATCTCCGCCTCGTCGGTCAGGAGGATGAAGGGCGCCGAGACGGTCAGGTCCCCGCCGGGGCCGGAAAGGTCCCCTTCCGTGCCGCTGAAGATGCCGGAGGGTTCCGGCTCCGGGTTGTCCGCCGTCTCCCGCAGCACGCCCGAAAAGAGCATGCTCTCCCGCGCCGTGACCGAGACCGAGCCGCCCGCGCCGCGCGTGACGTCCCGCCGGTCCGGTATGGCGAGCGCGCCGCTGCCGATCTGCCCGCCGCCTGTCGCGCGGAGCGTCCCGACCTCGACCCGGATCGCCCCGGCGTCCCCGAACCCGACCGTGGAGGAGAAGATGCGCCCGCCGTCTAGCAGCTCGAGGGCGCCGCCCCGGATCAGCACGAGCCCGGCGTCGCCCGCCGCGCCCTCCGAAACCTCGCTCTCGATCACCGTTTCCGTGAGCCCGCCCGCGCGGTCGAGCGTGAGCCGGTCAAAGCTGGTGACGCGGATCGAGCCGGCGGCTCCGTCTCCGCGGGTCTGGGAGCGGATCGCGCCGCCCGCCACGAGGTCGATCTCCGCCGCACGCACCTGAACGTCCCCCGCCGGGCCGGCGCCCACCGTCGCCGTGCCGATCTCGGAGCCTTCGAGCCGGAGCGCGCCCGCCTCGATCCGGATCGAGCCGCCAGGCTCCGCCCCTGCGAGCGTCGAGGCGGAGGAGCCGTTCAGGAACTCGACCGTCCCGCCCGTCGACCGCGCGCCCGCCGCGGCGCCCACTCCGGCGACATCCCCCTGCGCCCCTGCGAAGAAAACGAGGTCGCCGCCCCGCTCCGAAACCAGCTGCTTCCCGTCAACGACGATCCGCCCGCCCGAGAGTGCGACGCCGTCGCCCTGCGCCGGCAGCCGCCCGCCGGAAAGGAGGATCGCGCCCGGCGCGCGGTTCAGGAACCCGAACGCCTCCGGCTCCGCCGACGTTATGGTCAGCGGCGCGGCGGCTTCCGCCAAAAGGCGCGTCCCGTCCCCGAAGATCAGCGTGTCTCCGGCGGAGAGCCTGAGCGCCGCGCTGGTGCGGAATTCGGCGTTGGCGCCGATGGTCAGCCCGTTCGGGTTGAAGAACCAGAAATCCGCCGCGACGGGGGAGAAGCTCCCGTCCACGAAGCTCACGATGCCGTCGATCGTGCTCGCGCCGGGCCCGGTGACGCGCCCGATCACCCGCTCGACCCCCGCAGGAAGGCCGAAGGCCGCCGCCGCGCCCGTCTGCACGTCGAAGGCGGAGAAGGAATGGATGAGGTTCCCCCCCGCCCGCCGCCCGAGCGCGGGATCGACGAACATCGCGGAGCCGTTCAGCGAGACGCGGCCGCCCACAGTTCCGTCCGTCAAGATCTGCGCCGGGGCCGGCGCGGCGAGAAGGGCGGCGAGACAGGCGAGAAGGGCGGGTAGGAGGGCGAGCGCGCGCATCAGAGCTCCTCGAACAGGATTCGGTCGCCGAAGACGTCGGCGCCGCCGCCGAAGGGGTCCGGCTCCCCGACCGTCTCCTGGCTGCGATAGACGATCCCCCCGTCCGAGAGGTCGTAATTGGCGAAGCCGGGGCCGTTGAACTCCACGTCGAAATGCGTGTCGCCGAGATAGGGGAGGCTTGTCTCTTCTCCCGTCGCGAGCGTCACGACGCGCAGCGAGGGGTCGAAATCGAAAGCGTTCCGGTCGGTCGAGAGATAGGCGAGGCGCGAACCGTCAGGCGAAATGACAGGCATGTATTCCTGGCGCCCTGCAGCGTCCTTCAGGTTTGCGCCGACCGTCACCGTCATGGTCGCCCGGTCCAGCGTCGCGACCCGGATGGCGAAATCCTCGCCGCCCGCGACCTTCTCGAAGCCGAACGCGATCTTTGTCCCGTCGCGGGAGATCGTCGGCGCGAAGGCGTCGGTCGGGAGGTTGCGGCTCACGAGCACCGTCTCCCCCGTCTCGATGTTCTGCGCGTAGACGTCCATCGCCTCGTCGGCGTCCTCGCCAAGGAACTGCGTTCGCGTCACGAAGACGACGATCTTCCCGTCGCCGCTGATGCCGACGCCCGGCGCCTTGAAGAAGGAGCCGGACGGGTAGCTGTCCGGCACGCCGCCGGTCGCGATACGGACGGTTTCGTCCGCGAGATCGTCGAAGAAGGTCTGCCCGGTGACGAGGAAGGTTCGGCCTGTCGATAGCTCCCGCACATAAATGTCGTTCGGGCCGTCCAGATCCCCGAAGTTGAAGTCCGAATGCCGGACGCCATCGAACACGGCCTGCCCGCCGGTCTGTTCGCCGAAGAACCCGTTCGCCGCCGTGACGAAGACGACCCTGTCCCCGTCATCCGACACGGCGAGGATGGGCGGGGAGGCTGTGTTGAAGGCCGCCGTAAAATCCGGCGCCGGCACGCCGCCGGCTGCGAAGTTCCCGGCATTGTCCGGGTTCGAGAGGCGCGTGACGAGCACCGGGTCCTCGTCGAGTTTCAGCATGTCGCGGCGGTATATGTCCCCCGGCCCGAAGAAGCCGCTGGCGGCGTTGTTGTTGTCCGGCTCCGCCCCGAACGTGTCGGCGTTCGTCGCGAAGAAGACATATCGCCCGTCGGCCGAAACGTCCGGGCTGTAGAACTCGGCGAAGTTGAACGCGCCCGGATGGGCGAAGAAGGCCGAACCGTCCCGCGCCGCCTCCGTCACCCGGATGGCGGCGCCGGTGGCGGTGTTGATCACGAAGACGTCCATCGAGGCGTCTTCGATGACGAAGCCGTCTTCGCTCAAGCGCCGCGGGTCCGGGTCGCCCGCGAACCCGTCGGGGTTCCCCTTGTCCACCCAGACGGCGATGCGCCCGTCCGGCGTGATCGCCGGGTCCGCGACCGTGTTGGTCTGGTTCGTGAAGCCGTAGGGGTTCGGGTCGAAGGCGGATGAGGCGGGCGGCGGGGCGACGAAGCCGTAGGTGGCGAGCGCTTCGGTGGTGAAGCTCACGCCTTCGAGAAAGAGGGCGTCCTGAAAGCCGTCGCCGCGGTTGACCGCGATCATCGTGCCGCCGGCGACCGGCGTGGCGCGGGCGACGTCGGCGATGGCGTCGAAGTCGATCCCGGCCAGCGCTTCGGTCAGGCTGATCCTGTCTCCGAAGCCGTACTGAAAGTCCGTCACGCGGTCGACAGCCGCGTCGATCTGGCCGTTGACGAGGCGGATGACGAAGGTGTCCGCCCCTTCGCCGCCCGTCAGCCTGTCGAAGCCCGCGCTCGTGCCGATCACGTCGTTCCCGCCGAGGCCCAGCACCGTGTCGTTCCCGGCGCCGCCCTGGAGCGTGTCCGGCCCCGCGCCGCCGGAAATGGGCTGCAGCGGCGGGGGCGTCGTCCCGCCGCCTCCCGTCCCGGCCCCGGAAGAGCCCGTGGGCAGGCCGAAATCGGCGGCGGAGAGCACGCCGGCGGCGAGGCCGGAGAAGACGATCCGCCCGCCGCCCGGCAGGGTCAGCGTCAGTCCCTCGGGGCCGGAGGAGAAGGCGAGATCGTCGAAGGAGCCGATCCCGGCGAAGCCCGAAAGGGCGATGCGGTCCATGCCCGGGCGGAAATCCGTGATCGTGTCGGTCGCCGGCCCGCCGGCGAAATCGGCCGCGCGGAAGAGGAAGACGTCCTCCCGCCCGCCGCCGGTCAGCCGGTCGTCGCCCTTGCCGCCGCGGATCGTGTCCGCCCCGGCGCCGCCGATCAGCCGATCCCCGCCGCCGCCGCCGTTCAGATTGTCCGCGCCGCCGCCGCCCTTCAGCGTGTCGCTCCCGGCCCGGCCCTTCAGAACGTCGCCGCCGCCACCGCCCCGAAGGACATCGTCGCCGCCACCGCCGATCAGCCGGTCCGCCCCGCCGCGGCCGATGAGGACGTCATCGCCGCCGCGGCCCAGCAGCCGGTCCGCCTCCGCGCCGCCCGAGAGCGTCTCGTCCGCGCGCGAACCCGCGAACGTGGCGTTGGCCATCGGGGCTCTCGCGAGGGCGGAGAGCACGGCATCGGGGCGTTCGGCGGGGCGTTCCTCCGCCGGCACGTCGAGGCCCCAGACCGGGGCGGCGCTCTCCGCCGCCTCCGCCCGCCTCGCCTGTTCCGCCCACATGCCGGTCATGCCGCTCCCGCCCCTTTGCGCCGGCCACAAGGGCGACGCGTCCGCGACGATAGCAGAGCCGCCCCCCGGGGACAGCGCCAAAGCGCACAAGGCGGGCGGCGCGCGATGTGCGGCGGGTCACGTCGCGGTCACGGAGCGGACCTTATCTCTTTCTTATGAATTGGCGTGACGCTCCCCCCGCCGGGCCTGTATCATCCCCTTCCGGTGGCGGAGCGCTTGTGAGACGTAGAAGGAAGCCGATGCGCCGGGCCGCTTGCCATGTCTGAGTCGGAAGGCGCGGGCCTCGGCGTCTGGGAATGGATCGAGGCCGATCCGCGCCCGGAGCGTGACGAGATGGTCTTCGAAGCGCTCCTCGCCTCGGCGCGCCGCGCCTCTGTCGTGACTTCGGGCGACCGCGGAGACAACCGGCTCGAAGGAACGGGCGCCCCTGACCGCATCCTCGGCCGCGGCGGCGACGACACTCTCCTCGGCCGTGGCGGGAAGGACACGCTCATCGGCGGCGGCGGGAACGACCGGCTGGTCGGCGCCGGCGGGAAGGACGACCTGAAGGGCGGCGGCGGGAGCGACACGCTCCTCGGCGGCGGCGGCAAGGACAAGCTGAAGGGCGGCTCCGGCGCGGACGAGCTTCTCGGCGGCGGCGGGCGCGACAACCTCAAGGGCGGGGGCGGCGACGACACGCTCGAAGGCGGCGGCGGGCGGGACATGCTGCGCGGCGGCAAGGGCGACGACCTGCTGACGGGCGGCGGCGGGCCCGACACGTTCATCTTCGCCGCGAACGAATTCGCCGGCGGCGCGACCGACACGATCACGGACTTCGTTTCGGGGAAAGACCGCGTCTCGCTCTCCGGCTTCGCCGGTATCGACTCATTCGACGACCTCTCCTTCGCCTCCGGCCCCGACGGCCTGACGCTGACCCTGCCGGGCGGCGGGCGGATCGTCTTCGCCGGCCTCGCCGCCGGCGCGCTCTCCGCCGCCGATTTCGGCCTGCCCGCCGGCCCGGTCGGGGGCGAAACTCCGGGCGGAGGGGCGACCGGCGGCGGCGCTCCGGGTGGTGGGTCGACGCCTGGCGGCGGATCGACGGGCGGCGGCGGAACCACCGGCGGGGGCGGCGCCCCCGGCGGCGGGACGACGGGCGGGGGCGGAACGACGCCCGGCGGCGGAACCACGGGGGGAGGCGGGACCACGGGCGGCGGGACCACCGGAGGTGGCGCCACCGGAGGCGGGACCACCGGAGGCGGGACGACGCCCCCTGCCCCGACCCCGCCGATCTCCGGCGCCCCGGGGCCCGACACGCTTCAGGGCGGGGCCGGAAACGACGAGGTGCTGGGGCTCGGCGGAAACGATACGATCGGGACCAGCGCCGGGCTCGACACGCTGACCGGCGGGCCGGGGGCGGACACGTTCGTCATCCGCCTCCTGAACGGCGGGATCGACGCGCAGGTCGACCGCGTGACGGATTTCCAGTACGGGCTCGGCGACAAGATCAGCCTGACCGAGGCGCTGGCCGGGATCGCCTTCGCCGAGATCGCCGACGCCGTCCGCGCCACGCCGGTCACGGGCGCCCCCGGGCCGTTCTCCAACGGCACGATGATCGCCGTGAACCGCGGCGCCGGCTTTCAGGACGCCCTGTTCCTCGACAATGTGAGCTTCACCACCCAGCAGCTCCAGAGCTACGGTTTCGTCCTCCCGCCCGCCGGCGCCTCCGCCTTCGTGGAGAATCCCTACGGCTTCACCAACACGTCGAACACTTCGGCCGATCCCGCGGCGACGCCGGACGGGCTCTATGTCGCCTGGGTGGACAAGGAGAATCTCGACGGCCTCGCGGGCGACTTCACCCTGCCGACGAACGGCAACCCGCTCGGCGAGGACGCGGCGACGATGGACGTCTTCGTCCGCAACATGGCGACCGGCGCCGTCCAGCGCGCCAGCATAGGCGAGGGTGGGCTGGCGCTGGAGACGTCGACCGGCGCCAGAGCCGCCTCCATGAGCCCGGCGATCTCCGCAGACGGACGCTTCGTCGCCTTCGCCACGAACGGGCAGGGCCTCCCCTCCGACACGAACGCGACCGGGGATGTCTATCTCCGCGACCTGCTGCTGGATTCCGACCCGATCCTGATCAGCCGCGGCGCGTCGAACGTCGCCTCGGGCGG
Source organism: Alphaproteobacteria bacterium (assembly GCA_030424705.1). Taxonomy (GTDB): domain Bacteria; phylum Pseudomonadota; class Alphaproteobacteria; order Rhodobacterales; family Rhodobacteraceae; genus Pikeienuella. The sequence continues at coordinate 7,752 of JAUHWJ010000007.1, forward strand.
CGTGCCCACCGGATCGAGCTTCCAGACGGCGAGCGCCTCGGTGCTCGACATTTCCGCCGACGGGCGGAAGGTCGTCTTCGTCACCGACGCCGCGCTCGCCGGGAACGACCTCAACGCGACGCGGGACATCTATCTCCGCGACCTCGACGCAGGGACGACGACGCTCGTCAGCCGGACCTACAACAACGTCAGCGACACGAACTTCAACGCCAGCGGCGGAGTCGCCAATCCCTACGATTTCGGCTCCTACGAGGGCGATGTCGTGAAGATGTCGGCTGACGGCCGCTATGTCGCCTATGTCACGAACGCGAACGGCCTTTTCGGCGATCTGGGCGGCCCGCCCTCGGATTTCGACGGCGGCTTCGACGTCTATCTCCGGGATACGCTTCTCGATCGGACGCTGCTCGTTTCCGGCAACGGCTCCGCGAACGTGCAGGGCTTCGACATGAGCGCGGACGGCTCCCGCATCGTCTTCTCGACCGAGGATGCGCTGGCGACGGGGCCGGGCGGAGACCGCAACCTCAGGATGGACGTCTATCTCGCGGAGATCGACCTCGCCCAATGGGCGACGCAGACCGCGCAGACCGGGCTCATCGACCTCAGCCGCGTCAGCCTTGGCGAGAATGGGCGGGAGCTGCTCGGCGGCGACAGCTTCAGCCCGGTCATCTCGCCGGACGGAGACCGGATCGCCTTCATCTCCAACGCCTCCGACATCAGGAATGCGGACCCGAACTTCTTCGACCCCGGCCGGCTCCAGCTCTATGAGATCAACCTATCGACCGGCGCGCTCCGCGAGGCGCCGGCGGGCTTCGCGCAGGACAGTGCAGGCGGAACCTTCTTCAGCCGCGCGGCGCATGACCTGACGAACGACAGCCTTGTGTTCCGGGACAATCTCGGCTCGGGCGACAGCATCGCGGTGGGGGCGACGGTTCCGCTGGCCGCCGTCGCCGACATCCCCTCGAATGCGTCGCAGTCGCTTTCGCTCGATGCGATCCGCGGGGACGTCATTCGCGGCGAGATCGGGGTTGGAGACGTGGACGCCTTCCGCCTGTTCGGCGGGCCCAACTTCTCCCTGAGCGTTCAGGGGCTCGCCGACGCGAACGGCGCGACCTTCAATCCGCGCGTCGAAGTCCGCTCCGGCAGCGCGACGGGAACGCTCGTCGCCGACGATCTCAACAGCGGCCTGAACGGCGACGCCTATCTCAACATCACCAGTTCGCCGACGGGCCCGCTTTTCGTCCGGGTGTTCGGGGAGAACGGCTCGACCGGCGCCTATGCCGTCCGGGTCGACAACTTCTTCCCGACGGATGACATCGACACGCCGGTCATCCTGCCCGCGGGCGGGAGCCAGAACGTCAACTTTCTGAGCGCAAGCACCTCAGACTGGTTCAAGTTTGACGCCGACCAGCCAAGCTTCCTCCAGAACTTTCGCGTCACGGTCACCAAGAACAGCGGCGCCGCGGCGCTCTCCGACGTCCGCATCCTCGTCCGCGACGGAGACGGCGACCTGGTCAGGGCCGGCTCGTTCGGAACGTCCACGCTCACCTTCACCGAGGGCGAGATACAGGCGGTCCAGCCAGGCGAAACGGTCGGTTTCATCGAGATCGATTCCCGGAGTTCCGCAGGCTCGCTCAACTACAACGTGGCGCTCGAGATCGAAGGCGGGTTGATCTTCAACCCCGTCCCCACCTTCGAATTCGACCTCTTCGGCTGAGCCCTATTGCGCCTCAGAAGAGCCCGTCGGTCGGGCTCTGGTCCTCGTTGATCGTCAGCCGGTAGCTCCCCAGCCCGCCATCGGCGCTGCTCACCTCGATGAGGTAGGTGTTGCTGGCGCTCGCGTCGATGGCCGCGAAGGCGTTGCGGCCGAAGCCCGAATTGTCGTCGTCTCCGACGATCGTTCCCGTGATCGAGCCGCGGCGCACAACGAGGTCGGGGTCCGCCAGCGTCCCCGCATTCGAATCCGCGCCCTCGATGGTGATCGAGAAATCCCGGCTGTCGCTGCTGCCGGTGCGAAACACGAACACGTCCTTGTCACTGGGGCTGTCGATCACGCTGCGGACGCTGGTGAACTTCTCCAGCTTCACGCCGCTGCCCGTATTCGGATTGCTCGGCACGTCCGCCACATCGGGAACCGGGATCAGCCCCGCCGTCGCGATGCTGTCTCCGATGCCGTTCCGGCCGCTGTTCTCCGCGGTGTCGGTGATGGACTGGCGGACGACGATCCCGTCTTCCGTCAGCGCGGCGTGGGCGATCAGGCTGTCCCTGTCCGCGACGGCGAGGCGCACGTCGGGCACGCTGAGCGCGCCGGTTGCCACGTCGACGACGTAGAGCCGCTCGTTCGACTGGCCGCCGAAGCCGCCGCCCTGATCGAAGCTCAAGAACGGGTCATAGTCCGTCAGGTCCCGCGCGGTGGAAAGGAAGCCGACCGTGCCGCCGTCATGCGAGATGATCGGCGCGAAGCTGTCATTGTCCCTGACCTCGAATCCGCCCTCGGCCTCGCTGACGCGGTTGCGCGCGGAGACGGTGAAGTTCGAGAGATTGATGTCGGCGACATAGATATCGACATTCCCGTTCCTGTCCCCGGCCTCGATCGCCTCAAGCGTCGAGAAGGCGATGCGGGAGCCGTCCGCGCTCATGTCGAAGCTGAAGACGCCGCCCGGCGCGTTGGTGGAGACGAGCAGGAACTGCTGCGTCACCGTGTCGAAAAGATAGAGATCGGAAACGCCGTCGGTAGCGCCGCTCACGAAGGCGGCGGAGGAGATGAAGCCGATATAGCGCCCGTCCTCGGAGATCCTGACGATATCGCCCGTCTCGCTCGAGCCGCTCTGATAGGGCGTGACGACTCCGCGCGCGACGCCGCCCGTCGCGCTGATCAGCGTCGTCGTTCCTGCGCCCGTGGCGAAATTCTCGATTTCACGCAGATAGACGTCGAACGAGCCATTGGAATCAGACTCGCCGGAGCCCGAAAGGTCCGTGCGCGTCACGAAGACGACCCTGCTCCCGTCGCCCGAAATATCCAGCAGCGAGACGCTCTCGTTCGAGGTCGAGCCGGCGAGCCCGCCGCGGTTCAACGTGCTGATCGGGGTGCCGGGGCCGGACGAGTTCCCGTTGTCGTCAACGCTGACCTTGATCGGCGCCTGCTCCGGGAAGGCCATGTTGCGAATGAAGACGTCGCCATTGTTGCCGCTGTTGCCCACAGGCTCCTGAAGATAGGCGACGATCCGCCCGTCCGAGGAAAGCGCCGGGCTCGTCGCTTCGGGAAAGAAGCTGTCGCGCTGGCTCACCCGCTGGATCACGCCTGTCTCCGTGTTCATGATGAACACGTCGCGGGTGAGGCTGTTCTCGTTCGTGTTGCCGTTCGCGGAGCGGTCAAGCGGGTCGTTGTCCAGGTTCTGCTTGTCGACCCAGGCGACATAGGCTCCATCCCGCGTCGCCGCGGGGTCGGCGGTGGCGAAGCTGCTGTTCGCGAAACCGTAGGGATTGTCGACGAACGCGCCATTGCCCGCGGGCGCCTTGAAGCCGTAGCTGATGAGCTGCTCGGTGGTGAAGGTCACCCCTTCGAGGCGCATCACGTCCTGAAAGGTCGCGCCGCGCTTCACCGCGATCATCGTGTCGGAGCCCGTCGGCGTCGCCCGCGCAACCTCGTCGAGCCGGTCGAAGGGGACGCCGGAGAGCGCCTCGACAAGGCTCACCTTGTCGCCCTCGGCGTATCTGAAGTCCCGGACGACGTCGATCGTCCCGTCGAGCCCGCCGCCGATTGTCCGGACGACGAAGACATCCGCGCCGGTCCCGCCCTCCAGCGTGTCGATCCCTGCGCCGGCGCCTAGCGTGTCGTTCCCGGCGAGGCCGCGGATCAGGTCATTCCCCGGCCCGCTGGAAATAAGGTCGTCCCCCGAGCCGCCGGTGAAAGGGTCCGTGGTCGGCCCGCCGCCGCCCGTTCCGCCGCCGCGGATGATGAAGTCGCCCGCGGAGGGCGCGTTGCCGGTGACGAGAATCACCCCGTCGCCGATCCTCAGTTCGGTCGCCCCGCCGGAGCGGCCGACCTCGATATCCTCGAACCGCGAGACGCCGGAAACGCCGCTCAGGTCGATCTTGTCCATGCCGGAGCGGAAGCGGAGAATCGTTTTCACCCCGTCGCTCAGCGCCGCGTCGTTGAAGACGAAGATGTCGTCCTTGCCGCCGCCGATCAGCGTATCGTCGCCCTTGCCGCCGACAAGGGTGTCGCTGCCGGGGCCGCCGATGATCCGGTCGTCTCCGCCGCCGCCTTTCAGGAGGTCGCCGCCGCCGCCGCCCCTCATGATGTCGTCGCCGCCGCCGCCGATCACGCGGTCTCCGCCGCCGCCGCCGACAAGGGTGTCGTCGCCGCCGCCGCCGCGGAGAACGTCTTCCCCGCCGCGGCCCTTCAGCTTGTCCGCCCCGGCGCGGCCGATGAGCACGTCGCGATCCGCGGTTCCTTCAAAGGTATCGTTCTCCCGCGTCCCGACCCTGCGGACGGGCGCGGACAGAGCGGGCGAAGCGCTTCCCGCCCGCGCGAATTCCTCCGGATCGCTGACGATGAAGTCCGCCGCCTCGGGCGTGTCGCCCGCGATGCGGATGGTCGCGCCGCCAAGGGCGATCTCCGTGAAGCCGCCCGCGCGCGTCCCCTCGATGTCGTCGAACCGGCCGACGCCCGAGACGCCGCTGATGTCGATCCTGTCCACACCCGACCGGAAACCGAGGATCGTCTTCTCGCCGTCGCGGACATGGGCGTCGGTGAAGACGAAAACATCGTCCTTGCCGCCGCCAACCAGGGTGTCGTCGCCCTTTCCGCCGATCAGCGTGTCGGAGCCTGCGCCGCCGACCAGCCGGTCGTTCCCGCCGCCGCCCTTCAGCCTGTCGCCGCCGCCGCCGCCCTTCACGAGGTCGTCTCCGCCGCCGCCGATCACGCGGTCGCTTCCACCGCCGCCGACAAGCCTGTCATCGGCGCCGCCGCCGCGGATCACATCGTCCCCGCCGCGGCCTTTCAACGTGTCCTCGCCCGCGCGGCCGACCAGAGTATCGCGGAGCGCGGCTCCGACGAGCCTGTCGTCAGCGCCCGTTCCGGTCTTCCGCGCGCTGGCTGCGAGCGCCGGCGCAGGGTCCTCCGCCCGGCGGAATTCAAGCGCAGCGGCGCCTTCGTCGGGCGCGGGGGCATCGACCGGGCTTCGATCCTGCGGAGCCGGCGGGCGGGCCCAAAGCGGGGTGCGATCACCCGGCACGGGAATTTCCTTCATGTATCATGGGGCCGGGGTTAACATTTTCGGGCGCCCGCGTCAGTCCGGAAATGCACATCGACCTGAATCGCCGTTCCGGCGCCGCCGGGATCAGCCCTTCGGCGCCCCCGAGGCGAAGGGCGAAAGCGCCTTCGCCACGAAATCGTGCACCGGCGTCGCGATCCCCTGTTCCGCGCCGAGCCGGGCGACCGCGCCCGAAAGATAGCCAAGTTCGAGCGGCCGCCCGCGGAGGAGATCGTCCAGCATGGAGGAGCGCATCCCGGCCGGCGCCGCGTCCACGAAGCCCATCGCCCGGTCCGCATAGTCCGCAGCAAGCGAGGGTTGCACCGCACGGCCGACCGCATGGGTCTCCGCAATGGCGCGGGCGAGCAGGCCGCGCGTCTCCGGGTTTTCGCGAACCGGGCCGATCGGCAGCCGCGTCAGCGCCGTCAGCGCGCTGAAGGCGGAAAGCATGACGAACTTCTCCCAGATCTTCACCTCGATGTCGCGCACGAGCGAAACCTCGACCTCCGCCGCCTGGAAGGCGGAGAGGAGCGCGCGGGCGCGCGCCGTCTCCTCCCCGCTGAACTCGCCGAACGCGACGCGGGCGAAAGGGCCGGAATGGCGGACGACGCCGGACGCGCGGATATCCGCCGGGATCTGCGCCGTGCCGCCCATGACCCTTTCGGCGCCGATCTCCCGCCCGATCCAGCCCCAGGCCTCGACCCCGTTCTGGAGCGAGAGCACGCCCGTCTCCGGCCCGAGCAGCGGCGCGAGCGCGCGCGCCGCCGCCTGCGTGTCCGGCAGCTTCACGAGGAAGAGCACGATGTCCACGGGGCCGATCTCCGCCGGGTCGTCCGTCGCCTTCACCTTCGGCAGATGCAGGTCGCCGAGCGGGGATTCGACGCGGAGCCCCTCCGCCTTCAGCGCCGCGAGATGCGCGCCGCGGGCGATGAAGGAGACATCGGCCCCCGCCACCGCCAACCGCCCGCCGAAATAGCCGCCGAGCGCGCCGGCGCCCATGACCGCGATCTTCATGCCCCGCCCCCTTCTCCGCCGAGGCGGGATTTCAGCGCGGCGAGCCCGGCGAAGGGCTTCGCCGCCTCGTCCGTCATCGGCTCGACGCCCTCGGGCGCGGCGAGGACGGGCTCGAAGGCCGCGCCGGGCGCCCGCGGATAGGGGTCGAGCGCGAGCGCCAGCGTCTCCATCGCGACAAGGCCGAGATCGACGCCATGGCCGAGCGGCTCCGGCGGGTCCTCCGCCTCCGGGTCGATCACCGCCTCCGCCGCCTCCTCCGAAGCGCCGGGGTCGTAGCGGCGGAGGAAGGGCTCGTCGATCCGCGCCGCGACGGGCTCCAGCGAGACGACGCATTCCTGCACCGCCTCGGCCTCCACCCGGCCCTCCACGCGCCAGCCCTCCCGCCCCTC
>JAUHWJ010000493.1 GCA_030424705.1 Alphaproteobacteria bacterium
CGGGAATCGCCTTCATCGGCCCCGAGGCGAAGACGATGCGCCTTCTCGGCGACAAGGCGAGCGCGCGGGCCGCCGCCGTCGCCGCCGGGGTGCCGGTCGTGCCGGCAACGGATGTGCTGCCGGACGACATGGACGAGGTGCGCCGCATGGCGGCGGAGACGGGCTATCCGCTCATGCTCAAGGCCTCATGGGGCGGCGGCGGGCGGGGCATGCGGCCGATCTTCTCCGAGAAGGAGCTGGAGGCGAAGGTGAAGGAGGGCCGGCGCGAGGCGGAGGCCGCCTTCGGCAACGGCGCCGGTTTCCTCGAGCGGCTGGTGCAGAAGGCCCGCCATGTCGAGGTGCAGATCCTCGGCGACCATCACGGAAACATCGTCCATCTCTTCGAGCGTGATTGCTCCGTCCAGCGCCGGAACCAGAAGGTGGTGGAGCGCGCGCCCGACCCGCTGTTGACCGAGGCGGAGCGGGCGGAGATCTGCGGCCTCGGCCTCAAGATCGCGCAATACGCCGGCTATCGTTGCGCCGGAACGATCGAGTTCCTGATGGACGCAGAGACGCACGAGTTCTTTTTCATCGAGGTCAATCCGCGCGTTCAGGTCGAGCATACCGTCACGGAGGAGGTGACGGGCATCGACATCGTGAAGGCTCAGATCCGCATCACCGAGGGCGGGCGGATCGGCGTGCTGGAGGAGACGGGGGTTCCGAAGCAGGAGGACATCCAGCTCCGCGGCCACGCCGTGCAGTGCCGGGTGACGACGGAGGACCCGCTCAACAACTTCATCCCCGATTACGGGCGCATCACCGCCTATCGCGGCGCGACCGGCTTCGGCATCCGGCTCGACGGCGGCACGGCCTATTCCGGCGCCGTCATCACCCGCTACTACGACAGCCTGCTCGAAAAGGTCACGGCATGGGCTCCGACCGCGGAAGAGGCCCGGCTGCGGCTCACCCGCGCGCTGCGGGAATTCCGCATCCGCGGCGTCGCGACCAACCTCGCCTTCGTCGAGAACCTGATCGCGCACGAGAAGTTCAGGACGGCGACCTACACCACGAAGTTCATCGACGAGACGCCGGAGCTCTTCCACTTCCGCAAGCGGCGGGACCGGGCCTCGAAACTCCTCACCTATATCGCCGACATCACGGTGAACGGCCACCCGGAGGCCGCCGGCCGGCCGCGCCCGCCCGCGCATGCGACGCCGCCGAAGCCGCCCGCGAAGCGGACGGAGACCCCGCCGCCCGGCACGCGGCAATTGCTGGAGGAGAAGGGCGCCAAGGCGGTGGCGGACTGGATGCTGGCGCAGGAGAAGCTGCTTCTCACCGACACGACGATGCGGGACGCGCACCAGTCCCTCCTCGCCACGCGGATGCGGGCGCATGACATGCTGAAGGTCGCGCCGGCCTATGCGCATAACCTGCCGCAGCTGTTTTCGATGGAATGCTGGGGCGGGGCGACCTTCGACGTCGCCTATCGCTTCCTGCAGGAATGCCCGTGGAAGCGGCTCGTGGACCTCCGCGCCGCGATGCCGAACCTCCTGACGCAGATGCTGCTCCGCTCCGCCAACGGCGTCGGCTACACCAACTACCCGGACAACGTGGTGGTGAAGTTCGTTGACCAGGCTGCGAAGTCGGGCGTGGACGTGTTCCGCGTCTTCGACTCGCTCAACTGGGTCGAGAACATGCGCGTGGCGATGGACGCGGTGATCGACACCGGGAAAATCTGCGAGGGCGCGATCTGCTACACGGGCGACATCCTCGACCCGGACCGCTCGAAATACGACCTCAAATACTACGTGAAGATGGGGAAGGATCTGCGGGACGCGGGAGCCCACATCATCGGGCTGAAGGACATGGCGGGGCTGCTGAAGCCGCGCGCGGCCTATCTCCTCGTGAAGTCGCTGAAGGAGGAGGTGGGCCTCCCGGTCCACTTCCACACGCACGATACGAGCGGGATCGCCGCCGCCTCGATCCTCGCCGCTTCGAGTGCGGGGGTGGATGCGGTGGACGCGGCGATGGACGCGTTTTCCTCCGGCACGTCGCAGCCCTGCCTCGGCTCCATCGTTGAAGCCTTGCGCGGCTCGGAGCGGGATACCGGGCTGGACGGTTCCGCCATCCGCGAGATTTCCGCCTATTGGGAGGGCGTTCGCCCACTCTACACGGCCTTCGAGAGCGGCACGATCTCCGGCGCCTCCGAGGTCTATCTCCACGAGATGCCGGGCGGGCAGTTCACCAACCTCAAGGCCCAGGCGCGGAGCCTCGGGCTGGAGGAGCGGTGGTCCGAGATCGCGGAGACCTATGCGGACGTGAACCTGATGTTCGGGGACATCCCGAAGGTCACGCCCTCCTCCAAGGTCGTCGGAGACATGGCGCTCGCCATGGTCTCCGCCGGGCAGACGCGGGCGGATGTGGAGGGGCCGGCGGAGGTTTCCTTCCCCGACAGCGTGGTGGACTTCTTCCGCGGTGGGCTCGGGCAACCGCCGGGCGGGTTCCCCGCGGCGCTGCAGAAGAAGGTGCTGAAGGGCGAGGCGCCGCTGACCGGGCGGCCGGGAGAGGGAATGGAGCCGGTCGACCTCGAAGCGGTGCGCGCAAAGGTTTCGGAAGAGCTGGAGGGCTTCACCGTCGATGACGAGGACCTTTGCGGCTACCTCATGTATCCGAAGGTCTTCCTCGACTATATGGGCCGGCACCGGGATTACGGCCCGGTCCGCGTCCTGCCGACGCCGACCTATTTCTACGGCATGGAGACGGGCGAGGAGGTCTCCATCGAGCTGGAGGCGGGCAAGACGCTGATCGTCCGGCTCCAGACGGTGTCAGAGCCGAACGAGGACGGCGAGGTGAAGGTCTTCTTCGAGCTGA
>JAUHWJ010000494.1 GCA_030424705.1 Alphaproteobacteria bacterium
CGGCGAAGGGGCCGATCCGCCTCGCCTATGGCGGCAAGCCCGTTCTTTCCGCCGTGCTGGAGGCCGGCGCGCTCGACCTCACGCCCTATATCGGCGGCGGCGAGGCCGGGCCTTCGGGGCCGGGCTGGAGCAAGGAGCGGATCGACCTTTCGGGCCTCAACGCGCTCGATGCGGACGTGACGCTCCGCGCCGCTTCCGTCACGCTGCCCAACATGCGGCTCGGGCGGAGCGACGTGACGGCGAAACTGACGGGGGGGCGGCTCGACCTCTCGGTGAAGGAGCTCGGCTTCTACGAGGGCGGGGTGCAGGGCGCCGTCCGGCTCGACGCAGGCCGCGGCGTCGCGCTCGACGCCGATGTGACGGCCTCCGCCGTGAGGCTCCTGCCCATGTTGCGGGACCTTGCCGACGTCACCAATCTTGAAGGTCTTGGGCGGGTGAACTTCGCGGTCTCCGGCGCCGGCGAAAGCCTCGACGCTATCATGCGGAGCCTTGACGGGAACGGCGCGATCAGCCTGACGGACGGCGCGCTCGTCGGCTTCAACCTCGCCGCGATGGTGCGGAACCTGACCGGAGGGGGCGGGGAGCAGAAGACGGATTTTTCCGAGATTTCAGGAACCTTCACGATCCGCGACGGCGTGCTCTCGAACGGGGACTTCGCCTTTCTCGGCCCGCTCATCCGGATCACGGGGGAGGGGACGGCCGACCTCGGCGCGCAGACGGCGAATTTCCGGCTTGTGCCGAAGGCTGTGGCGACGCTGAAAGGGCAGGGCGGGGCGCTGGACCGCTCCGGCCTCTCCTTCCCGCTCATCATCTCCGGCCCCTGGGCGAATCTCTCGATCCGGCCCGATCTTCAGGCCGGGATCGAGGCGCTGCTGACGGACCCGCAGGGCGTGCTCGACGCGGCGAAAGGGTTGATCGAGGGCGGCGGGGCCGGCGCGATTCAGGGCGCCGTGGGCGCGGCGCTCGGCGGCGCGGCCGTCGGCGGCGCGGCGAAGGCGCTGGAGGCGGCGAAGGAGAACCCCGCCGCCGCCGCGGCCGAGGCGCTACGCGCCATAACCGGCGCCCCGGCCGCCGAGCCCGCGCCGAAGCCCGACCTTTCCGGCCTCACGAAGGAGGAGCGTCAGGCCGAGCGGAAGCGCCTCCGGCAGGAGGAGCGCAGGGCCCGCCGGCAGGAGGAGCGCCGGCAGGAGCAGCTCCGCAACGACCCGGCCGGCGCCGTCGTCAACGAGCTTCTGAACCAGATCAGGAAGCCCTGATAGCGCCGGCCGAACCGCTTCAGGGCAGCGCGGCGCGCGCGGCCCGGCCGGCCTCGACGGCCCGCTGCACGAAGCCGGGGAACATCGCCTGCATCATGCCGGAGACATGTGGCGGCGCGCTCGCCAGCGACCCAGCGTCGAAGGGCGGGGCCGGGTCGTATTGCGCGAGGAGCTGGATCGCCATCGCATAGTCCCGATCCCGCAGGACTTCGAGCATCTTCAGCCCGAAATCCACGCCCGCGGTGACGCCTGCGCCGGTGATGCGGTTCCGGTCGATCACCACGCGCTCGGGCTCCAGACGGGCGCCGAGCGGCTCCAGCGCCGCCTCGGTCACCCAGTGGCTCGTCGCGCGATACCCGTCCAGCAGGCCGGCCGCGGCCAGGAGGACGGAGCCGGTGCAGACCGAGGTCACCCATTCCGCCCGCGCGCCCCGGTCGGAGAGGAAGCGCATCGTCTCCGCATCCTCCAGGGCGCCGAAGAGCCCGCTGCCCGAGCCCGGAACGAAGAGCACGGTCAGCTTGCCCGGCGTCTCGTCGAAGGTCGCGTCGGGCACGATGGTCAGGCCGGTGTCGCTCCGCACTGGCTGACGGGTCTTCGCGACGACATGGACGGTCGCCCCCATCAGGTTGGCGAACATGTATTGCGGGCCCGCAAGAGCGGTGAAGCCGGGATAGGCGAGCATCGTGCGGTTCTTCACGAAGAGGTCGTTCACCCCGTTCCCGGGCGGCGCGAAGGGCGTGCCGAAGACGGGGTTCGTAAGGTCGACGGTCGCCGGCAGGAAGGCGAACTGGAGGAAGCCTTCGTCGTTCATCTTCGAGATGATGTTGACGAGGCCGCCCGCCGTCGCCCCGGAGCCGCCGCCGAAGCGCACGGCGGAGGCGCCCTTCACGACCTCGATCCGCTCAACATTGATCAGGCTCTCCCGGTCACCCGGCGCATACTGGTAGAGGGCGACGCCGTCGAGGAACTGCTCCGCTGCGAAGCCGCGCAGGAGCAGGCTGTCGAAGGCGGGGGTGGAGCGCGGGTCGTTCGGCTGGATCGCCGAGACGTTGCGGAGTGCGTCCCCGACGCCGAGGCTCTGCTGGCTGTCGATCACCTCCCGCGGGAGGGCGACGATCGATTGCGGTATTTCCCTGAGCGGCGTGCGCGTTCCGGTCGCGGTGTCGGCGGTCAGGGCGCGGAAGCCGGAGACGCGGCCGGCGGTCTTCTCCCGCTCGGCGCCGGTCACCTCGATCGGCTGGAGGCGGAGAGCGCCGCCGCGGCGAAGGCGGTTGTCTTGTGCATGGTCGTTCCATCATGGAGAGGCGCGCAGGCGCGCATTGACCCCGCCAACGGGCGGGGCGGCCAGGATCAGGCGGAACGACGGGAGGGCGGGTCCCTCGGCCGGGGCGCCCGCTCGAACGGGCGGCCATGCGGGCGGCGCGGTTGGGCGCGTCGGCGAAGCCGCGCGGCGCGCTGAAGCCGCGGGCCCGGCTCCCAGGGGCGGGGCGGCGACGCGCAGGTGAGATGATGGAGGCAGAGTTCGCAACGGGGCTCCTCCTCGCCGCTGAGGCAAAGGACGGGAAGGGTTCCGTCCGGCAGGGCATAGG
>JAUHWJ010000495.1 GCA_030424705.1 Alphaproteobacteria bacterium
CTGGTTCAGCGCCGCCTCGGTGATCGGGTCGCCGACCCGGAGCGCGAGATAGGAGGCGATCGTCACCGGCTCGATGCGCTGGTTGCCGATCACGACGATCTCGGAGACGGTTCCGCCCGCCTGCGTCGCAGCCGTCTGCGCCGTCGCAACCGTCCAGGCCGAAGGGGCGCCCGCGAGGAGCGCAGCGGCCATCGCCACGATCCGGGCGGCTTTTATCGCATGCAGCCGAAGCGTCATCCCACGGAGGATCGCCATCGCCACCTCTCTCACCGCTCGCCGCCGGGCGCGTTTCCGCCCGCGTGGCCCTCGTTCCGCCTCGCCCGCCGCCTCAGCGCAGCAGGTCGTTGTATGTCGCGAAGACCATTAACAGCATAATGGCCGCGAAGCCTACTCCATTTCCGATCTCCTGCCACCGGGCGCGCAGCGGTTTCCCGCGCAGCGCCTCCAGCGCGTAGAAGACGAGATGCCCGCCGTCCAGAACCGGGATCGGGAAGAGGTTGATGAGCCCGATCGAGGTGGAGATCAGCGCGATCATCAGCGCAAGAGTCCCGATCCCCTGCTCCGCCGCCTGGCCCGAAACCTTCGCGATCTGGATCGGCCCGCCGAGCTGGCTCGAATCCGCCTCGCCGACGATCATGTCGCGCAGGTAGGAGAGCGTCCCGGTGATGATCGCCCAGGTGCGGGAAACGCCGTGGAGCAGCGCGTCCACCGGGTTCGCCGCCTCCGTGACCGGCTCGATCCCGCCGAAGGAGGCGTTGCGCACGCCGATCATGGCGCGCCGCTCCGTTCCGCCGCCGGGCGCCGCCATGTCCACCATCTGAGGCGTGAGCGTGAGCGCGAGCCGCTCCTCCCCCCGCGTGACGTCGAGCGTGAGCGAGGCGCCGCCGGAGGCTTCGACCTGTGCGCGCAGCGCCTCGAAATTCGGGGTGGGCGCGCCGTCCACCGCCTCGATCACGTCGCCGGATTTCAGCCCCGCCTCGGCCGCCGCGCCGCCGGGGATCACCTCGTCCACCCGCGCGGGGCGGAGATAGAGGATGTCCACCATCTCCTCCCCCGCGCCGCGGTTCACCAGCGCGCGGGCGGGAACGCCGTCCACCTTCGCCAGTTCCTCCAGCAATTCGGAGAAGGTCTCGACATGGACTCCCTCGACCGCGATCACGCGGTCCCCGGCCCGGAGGCCGAGATCGGCGTTGGCGTCGGCCCTCACGGAGCCGACCACCGGCTCGTTCAGCTCCCGCCCCGCGACCATGGCGACCGCCGCGAAAACAAGGATCGAGAGCAGGAAATTCGCCACCGGCCCCGCGAGCACGGTCACCGCCCGCCGCCAGACCGGGGCGAGGTGGAAGGCGCCCGCCCGCTCCTCCGCGCTCATCCGCGCGATCGCCGCGCGGTCCATGCCGGCCGAGGCGGCGTTCATGTCGCCCGCGAACTTGACGTAGCCGCCGAGCGGCAGCGCGCCGACGCGCCAGCGCATCCCCCGCTTGTCCGTCCAGGCGAAAAGCTCCGGCCCGAAGCCGATGGAGAACACCTCGGCCCGGATGCCCACCCAGCGGCCGACGATGTAATGCCCGTATTCGTGCACGAAGACGACGACGCCAAGCACGATCAGAAAGGGCAGCACCCAGCCCACATAGGGAAGTTCGGCGATATAGGACATCCGGCTCCGTCTCTTCCGGGCCGCGCCGCTCAGGCGGCGCTTTCGGCCATTTCCGCTTCGGCGAGCCGCCGCGCCTCCCGGTCCATCGCGAAGACGTCCTCAAGGTCGCGCGCGGGCTCGCCCGTCGCCAGACGATCTAGCACGATCTCGACCACCCGCGCCATGTCGAGAAACCCGATCCGGCCTGCGATGAATGCGCCGAGCGCGGCCTCCTTCGCGGCGTTGAGCGCGGCGCCGGCGAGTTCCGAGCGGTCCATCGCCGTGCGCGCCAGCCTCAGCGCGGGGAAGCGCGTCTCGTCCGGCGCGGAGAAATCCAGCCGGCCGAGCGCCACGAGGTCGAGCGGGGCGACGGGCAGGTCGCTCCGCTCGGGAAAGGTCAGCGCATAGCCGATGGCCGTTCGCATGTCGGGCGCGCCGAGCTGCGCGAGCATCGAGCCGTCGGCGTAAGCGACCGCGGAATGGATCACCGATTGCGGATGGACGACGACCTCCAGCGTCTCCGCCGTCGCGCCGAAGAGCCAGCGCGCCTCGATCATCTCCAGCGCCTTGTTGAACATGGAGGCGGAATCGATGGAGATCTTGATGCCCATGTCCCAGTTCGGATGCGCCGCCGCCGCCTTCGGCGTCACGTCCCGCATCTTCTCAAGCGGCCAGTCGCGAAAGGGGCCGCCCGAGGCCGTGAGGATGAAGCGGACAGGCGCGCGCCCTGCATTGGCGTCAAGGCACTGGAAGATCGCGCTGTGCTCGCTGTCGACCGGGATCACGCGGGCGCCGGCGGCCTTCGCGGTGCCGAGAAATAGCCCGCCCGCCGATACGAGGCATTCCTTGTTGGCGAGCGCGATGGTCGCGCCCGTTCCCGCCGCGGCGAGAGTCGGGGCGAGGCCGGCCGAGCCGACGATGGCGGCCATCACCCAGTCCGCCGGCCGGGAGGCGGCCTCGACGAGCGCCTCTGGCCCAGCCGCCGCCTCGACGCCGGAGCCCTCCAGCGCCTCACGCAGATCGGCAAGCCGCGCCGGGTCCGCCGTCACCGCGATCTCGGCCCCGAATTCGAGCGCGCTCGCCGCCAGCGCCTCGACATTGCCGGCGCCGGTCAGCGCCACGACGCGGAAGGCGCGCCGCCCGCCGAGCGTGCGGATCACGTCGAGCGTGTTGCGCCCGATGGAGCCCGTCGCGCCGAGGACGGAG
>JAUHWJ010000496.1 GCA_030424705.1 Alphaproteobacteria bacterium
GGAGACGCCGCGGCATGTCGAGCGGGCGCTGTTCTACAACCGGCTCTCCCCCGCCTCGGCCGAGGAGCTCGCCGCGGCGGCGCGGCGGGAGGCGCAGCGGTCGCTCACCCGGCTCAACCGGCTGGCGCACCGGCTTCAGGGCCGGGACGCTTCCGAGCCCGCCAACCGTGCGCGGTTCCGCTTCGGCCTCTATGTGTATCGCGACGGAGACGCGCCTGAAGGAGAGGGGCGTGAAGGAGGCGGGGATGATTGACCGGCGGCGCATGATGGTCGGCCTCGGCGCGGGGCTCCTCGCCGGCTGCGCGGGCGGCGAGGCACCCGATTTCGCCGCCGCGCCCGAAGAGGAGCCGCGGGGCGGGATCGGGGGGACCGGGATCGTCGGCGTGCTCACCGGCTTCGGATCGCTCCTCGTCAACGGCCTCAGGGTCGGCACCGGCGCGGAGACGCAGGCGGAGGACGCGTTCGGGCCGGTCCCGCTTTCCTCCCTCACGGTCGGGCAGGCGCTCACCGTCGAGGCGGAGCGGCGCGGGGCCATGCTCTTCGCCCGCCGCGTTCTCGTGTGCGACCCGCTCGTCGGCGTGCTGGAGGCGGGGGCGCGCGGGCTTTCGGTGAACGGCGTTCCGGTGATCGGAGAGGCGGCGCCGGGGCTGGCGGGGATGCGCGTCTCCGTCTCCGGCCTCTGGCGCGGCGGGGCCGTCGTCGCCTCGCGCATCGCGCCGGCGGCGCCGGGGCCGGACGTGATCGCAGGGGAGATCGGGCCGGGCGCGGGCGGCGGCGTCACGGTCGGCGGCGCGGCGGCCGCGCTCCTCATCCGCCTCGCGCCGCCGCCGGCGGGGACCTATGTGACGGCGCGCGGAAGCTTCGAGGGCGGGCGGCTCCTGATCCGCGCGCTCGACACGGGGCGGTTCACGGGGGCGGCGGGGCCGCTCGAACGCCTCTCGGTCGAGGGCTATCTGGAGCCTGCGCCCGCGGCGCCGGGCTTCGCCGTTTCCGGCCTCGGCCATTCCTTCGACCCCGCCGCGCGGCTCTCGGGCTTCACCGGGCGCACGCTCTTCGAAGGGGGCTATGACGGCGACTTCCGGGTCGAGACGGGCCTGCCCCTGCCGGAGGGGGCGGAGGCGCGGGCGGCGACGCTGGCGCGGAAGGGCGGGCGGCTTCCGGCGCGCTGAACCGGCGCAGATTCCGGTTGCGGTCGGCTTCGCGCAAGCTAGGCTTGAGCGTTCACCTTTCTTTCGAGGCCCGCGCCATGCCGAACCCGCTGCTCCGCGACTGGACGACGCCCTTCGGCCTGCCGCCCTTCGACGAGATCCGGCCCGAGCATTTCCGCCCCGCCTTCGAGGCTGCGCTGGCGGAGGACCGGGCCGAGGTGGACGCCATCGCGAACGACCCGTTCCCGCCGACCTTCGCCAACACGATCGCCGCGCTCGAACTTTCGGGAAAGGCGCTGACGCAGGTCTCCTCCGTCTTCTGGAACCTCGCCGGGGTGAACGCGACGGACGAGATGCAGGCGATCGAGCGCTGGGCGGCGCCGACGCTGACGCGCCATCATGTCGAGACGGTGATGAACGCCCGGCTCTTCCGCCGGATCGACGAGTTGATGGCGCGGCGCGCCGATCTCGGGCTCGACCCGGAAGCGGACCGGGTGCTGGAGCTGACCTACACGAATTTCGTGCGCGCCGGCGCGCAGCTCCGCGGGGAGGACCGGGCGCGCATGGCGGAGATCGCCTCCCGCCTCTCCGAGCTTGGCGCCGCGTTCAGCCAGAACGTGCTGAAGGACGAGAACGACTGGCATCTGAAGCTCGAAGGGGAGGCGGCGCTGGCGGGCCTGCCCGAAAGCTTCCTCGCCGCCGCCGCCTCCGCCGCGAAGGCGCGGGGGGTGGAGGGGCATGTCGTCACCCTTTCCCGCTCGCTCATCACGCCCTTCCTCCAGTTCTCGCAGAACCGCGCGCTCCGCGAGGAGGCCTGGCGCGCCTGGACGGGGCGGGGCGAGATGCGGGCCGAGACGGACAACCGCGCCATCGCGGCGGAGATCGTCGCGCTCAGGGCGGAGCGGGCGCGGCTCCTCGGTTTCCCGAACTTCGCTTCCTTCAAGCTCGACGACCAGATGGCGAAGTCGCCGGACCGGGTGCGCGCGCTCCTCATGTCCGTCTGGGAGCCGGCGAAGCGGCGCGCGGAGGCGGAGCGCGCGGGCCTCGCCCGCCTCGCCGCCGCCGAGGGCGCGAATATCGAGATCGAGGCGTGGGACTGGCGCTATTATGCGGAGAAGCAGCGCAAGGCGGAGCACGACCTCGACGAGGACGCGCTGAAGCCCTACCTGCCGCTCGACGCCATGATCCGCGCCGCCTTCGACGTCGCGCGCCGGCTCTTCGGCCTCGGCTTCACCGAGCGGAAATCGGCGCCCCGCCCGCACCCCGACGCCCGCGTCTGGGAGGTGACGCGGGGGGGCGAGCATCTCGCCGTCTTCATCGGGGATTACTTCGCCCGGCCCGCGAAGCGCTCCGGCGCCTGGATGAGCGCCTGGCGCGGGCAGCGCAATCTCGGCGGGCGGGTGCGCCCTGTCATCTCCAACGTGATGAACTTCGCGAAGGCGGAGGGCGAGACGCTCCTGACCTTCGAGGACGCCAGGACGCTCTTCCACGAATTCGGCCATGCGCTGCACGGGATGCTTTCCGACGTCACCTATCCCTCCATCGCCGGAACCTCGGTGGCGCGGGATTTCGTGGAGCTGCCGAGCCAGCTCTACGAGCACTGGCTGACGGAGCCCGAGATCCTCACCCGCTTCGCGCGGCATGTGAAGACGGGCGAGCCGATGCCGAAGGCGATGATCGA
>JAUHWJ010000497.1 GCA_030424705.1 Alphaproteobacteria bacterium
ACCCGCGCCCTCGTCTCCGTCCGCTCCATCGAGCATGAGGAGAAGCCGGAAGGGGCGGAGCCCGTCCTCTCCGTCCGCGGCGTCACGGCCCGCTATCGCGGCACGGGGTTCGACGTGCTGAGCGACGTGAGCGTGGACCTCCCCGCCGGGCAGACGCTGGCGGTGGTGGGGGAGAGCGGCTCGGGCAAGTCCACCCTCGCCCGCGTCATCACCGGCCTCCTCCCCGCGCGGGAAGGGGAGATCGACTTCGCGGGCCGCCGCCTCTCCCCCGCCCTCGCGGGAAGGAGCCGGGACGATCTCCGCGAAATCCAGATGATCTACCAGATGGCCGACACGGCGATGAACCCGCGCCAGACGGTCGGCACGATCATCGGCCGCCCGCTCTCCTTCTATTTCGGGCTGAGGGGCGAGGCGCGGCGGCGGCGGGTGCAGGAATTGCTGGACCAGATCGAGATGGGCTCGGGCTTCATCGACCGCTATCCGGCGGAGCTTTCCGGCGGGCAGAAGCAGCGCGTCTGCATCGCCCGCGCCCTCGCCGCGAAGCCCCGGCTCATCATCTGCGACGAGGTGACCTCCGCGCTTGATCCGCTGGTGGCGGACGGGGTGCTGAAGCTCCTCCTCCGGCTCCAGGCGGAGGAGGGCGTCGCCTATCTCTTCATCACGCACGACATCGCGACGGTGCGCGCCATCGCGGACCGCATCGCGGTCATGTATCGCGGCCGGGTGCAGCGCTACGGCCAGAAATCCGCCGTCCTCTCCCCGCCCTTCGACGATTACACCGACCTCCTCCTCGCCTCCGTGCCGGAAATGCGGCGCGGCTGGCTGGAGGAGGCGCTGGAGCGGCGGCGGATGGAGAGCGCGGGGAACTAGGGCGGTTTCCGTTCTGACTGAATCAGTCAGAACGGAAACCAAGACAGGCAAGCGTTCCGAGTTGTTGCGTTATCCGTCCGGACCGGTGATCCGGTCCGGACGGACAACGCTCTGGACCGCGCTCAGCTGTAGGGGTCGAGGGCGTCCCTGAGCCCGTCGCCGAGGAAGCTGAAGGCCAGCACCACCATGATGACCGGCACGAGCGGCATCAGGAGCCACGGATAGATCTCCACCACCGTGAGGTCGAGCGCGTCGTTCAGCATCAGCCCCCAGCTCACCGCGGGCGGGCGGAGTCCGAGCCCGAGGAAGGAAAGCGCCGTCTCCCCGAGGATCATGGCGGGGATCGAGAGCGTGGCCGAGGCGACGAGGTGGGACATGAAGTTCGGCATCATGTGCGCGCCGATGATCCGCGCGGGCCGCGCCCCCATCAGCTCCGCCGCCTTCACGTAATCCTCCTCCCTCAGCGCAAGGAATTTCGAGCGGACGGCGCGCGCAAGGCCCGGCCAGTCCAGCAGCCCGAGGATGATGGATATGAGGAAGAAGACGGAGACGGGCCCCCAGTTCGCCGGAATCGCCGCGGCGAGCGCCAGCCAGATCGGCAGCTCCGGCAGCGAGCGGATGATCTCGATCGCCCGCATCGTCAGGCTGTCGATCCAGCCGCCGAAATAGCCGGCCATGCCGCCGAGGACGAGGCCGATGGCGAAGGAGACGGCGACGCCGATCAGCCCGACGGTGAGCGAAAGCTGCGCGCCGTGCATGATCCGGCTGTGCACGTCCCGCCCCAGCCGGTCCGTCCCCAGAATGAAGAGCGTGCCGCCCTCCGGCGGGCATATGAAGCGGAAATTCGTCTCGATCAGGCCCATGAACCGGTAGGTGGTCCCGCAATTCGAGAAGAGCGGGATTTTCAGCGGCTGCGACCAGTCCACGATGGAGCCCATCTGGAAGGTCTCGGTGTCGAACTTCTCCTCCGTCACGAAGGTGTGGAGGCCGAAGCCGTAGGCCTCGGACCAGAGGCGCACGGGCTGCGGCGGGGCGTAGATGTGGTTCTCGTTCCGCTCCGCATAGTGATAGGGCGAGAGCACGTCCACGAACGGCAGCGCGAGATAGATGACGAGGAGATAGACGCCGGAGACGACGCCGAGCTTGTGCCGCAGGAACCGCCGCCAGATCAGAACCCAGGTCGGCGCGTCGAGATCGGCCCGGTTCAGCGCCTGAAGGTCCGCCGCCTCGTCATAATCGTCCTTGGCGATGAAATGCCGGTCCGGATCGATCTTGGTCATCGCGCGCCCCCCGCCTTGCCCGAGAGCCTGATGCGCGGGTCCACCACCGCGAGAAGGATGTCGGAGATCAGCATCCCCACCAGCGTCAGCGCCGAAACGAAGAGGAGGATAAAGCCCGAGAGGAAGATGTCCTGGCTCCGCAGCGCGGAAAGGAGCACGGGGCCGATGGTCGGCAGGCTCATCACCACGGAGACGAGGACGGAGCCCGAGATGAGCTGCGGCAGGAGGTTGCCGATATCCGCGATGAAGGGGTTGAGCGCCATGCGGAGCGGATACTTGATGACCGCCCGCGTCGGGGAGACGCCCTTCGCCGCCGCGGTGGTGACGTAAGGTTTCCCGAGCTCGTCCAGCAGGTTGGCGCGGAGCCGGCGCATCATGCCCGCCATGCCGGCCGTGCCGATGACGACGACGGGGGCGACCATGTGGAGCATGATCGAGCCGAACTTCTCCAGGCTCATCGGCTGGTCGATGAACTCCCTCGCCATGCCGCCGCCGATGGGCAGCCCCACCGCCTTGTTGCCGTAATACATGAGCACGAGCGCGAGGAGGAAGTTGGGCGTCGCGAGGCCGATATAGCCGATCAGCGCCGCGAGATAGTCGACCCAGGTGTTGGCGCGCACGGCGGCGAGCGCGCCGAGCGGCAGCGCCGTGAGATAGACGAAGAGCACGACGACG
>JAUHWJ010000498.1 GCA_030424705.1 Alphaproteobacteria bacterium
CCGCCTGGCTCCTCTCCCTCCCCCTCCTCGCCGGATGCGCCGGCGGGGACGCGGCGCTCTACCGCGACTACGCCGCGCTCCTCGCCGCCGACGGGGGATTGCGGGAGGAGACGGCGCCGGCGGACGCGCCCTACACGAACGCCGACCTCGCCACGAATTTCGAGCGGATTGCGCTCAACCGCGAATACCGGCGGGAGGGCGAAGCGCTCCTGCAGGAGCGGACCGCGACGCGCCTCAGCCGCTGGGACGAGCCGGTGCGCTGGCGCATCGTCGGCCAGGGGGCGACGGCGGAGGACCGGTCGGAATACCGCGCACTCTCCTCCCGCCTCTCCGCGATCACCGGGCTCGACCTCGGCGAGACGCGGGCGGAGGAGCCGAACCTCTCCATCCTCATCCTCGGACCGGAGGAGCGGCGCGTCTTCCTCTCCGCGCTGGAGGCGGACGGGGCGTCCGCGCGGATGCCGCTCGTCGCCCGCTGGGTGCGGGATGTCGCCTATCCCTGCATCGGGCAGGTCGGCTATGGCGACGCCGCGAGCGGGCGGATCACCGGGGCGATGATCTTCATCAAGGCGGAGCTGCAGGGCCTCCTGCGCCGCTCCTGCATCCATGAGGAATTCGCGCAGACGCTCGGCCTGATGAACGACGATGACGACGTGCGCCCCTCGATCTTCAACGACGACCAGGAATTCGCGCTTCTGACCGAGCATGACGAATATCTCCTCCGCATACTCTATGACGAGCGCCTCCGTCCCGGCATGGAGGCGGCGGAGGCGGCGCCGATCGTCGCGGCGATCATCGACGAGATGCGGCCCGAAGGGCGGGGAGGGCAGAGATGAGCCTCTGGGACAAGCTGACCGGCGAATTCATCGACGTCATCGAATGGACGGACGACACGCGGGACACGATGGTCTGGCGCTTCGAGCGCCACGGGAACGAGATCAAGTACGGCGCGAAGCTGACCGTGCGGGAGGGGCAGGCGGCCGTCTTCGTCCATGAGGGCCAGCTGGCGGACGTGTTCCAGCCCGGGCTCTACATGCTCGAGACGAACAACATGCCGGTGATGACGACGCTCCGGCACTGGGACCACGGCTTCAAGTCCCCCTTCAAGTCGGAGATCTACTTCGTCTCCACCCGCCGGTTCCAGGACCTGAAATGGGGCACGAAGAACCCGATCATGCTGCGCGACCCGGAATTCGGCCCGGTGCGGCTCCGCGCCTTCGGGACCTATTCCGCCCGCGTGATCGACCCGGCGCTGTTCCTGCGGGAGATCGTGGGGACGGACGGGGAGGTGACGACGGACGAGGTGACCTTCCAGCTCCGCAACGTCATCGTCTCCCGCTTCGCTGTGGCGCTGGCGGCGAGCGGCATCCCCGCGCTCGACCTCGCGGCGAACATGGGCGAGCTGGCCGAGCTCCTGCGGAAGAAGATCGCGCCCGAACTCGCCGAATACGGCGTCGAGACGCCGGCGCTGATGATCGAGAACATTTCGCTGCCCGAGGAGGTGGAGAAGGCGCTGGATCGTCGGACCTCCATGGGCGTCGTCGGCGACCTTTCGAAATACGCGGCCTACACGCAGGCCGAGGCGATGCGGGCGGCGGCGGAGAATCCGGGCGGCGCCGGGGCCGGCATGGGCGCCGGGCTCGGCATGGGGATGGGGATCGCGATGGCGCAGGGGGGGGCTCAGGCGGGTCAGCCCGGCCCCTGGGGCGCCCATCAGGCCGCGCCGCCGCCTCCGCCGCCCCCGGCGCCGGAGCGCGTCTGGCATCTGGCGGAGAACGGGGCGACGAAGGGGCCCTACGGCCTCGGCCATCTCGGCCGCATGGCGGCGGAGGGCGCCTTCTCCCGCGCCACGCTCGTCTGGTCCCCCGGCTACGAGGGCTGGAAGCCGGCGGAGGATGTGCCGGAGCTCGCGCGCCTTTTCACGGTCATGCCCCCGCCGCCGCCCCCGCCCGCCTGAGCGCGTCGTGAACGAGGCCGCTCCGGAACCCTCCCGCTTTCCCTGCGAAAGCTGCGGCGCCGCGCTCGCCTATGCGCCGGGGGCGCGCCATGTCGCCTGCCCGTTCTGCGGCGCGGAAAACGAGATCGACGCGCCGCCCTCCCCCTGGGCGGTGGCGCGCGGCGAGGCCAAGGGCGCGCTGGAGGAGCAGGACCTCGCCGCCGCCCTCGCCGGCGCGGTCGACGTCTCCGAGATGGAGGAGACGCGGACCGTCCATTGCGAGTCCTGCGGCGCCGACGTGGAGTTCGACGAGAAGACCCACGCCGGAACCTGCCCGTTCTGCGCCTCCCCGATCGTCACCGAGACCGCCGCCAACCGCCACATCAAGCCGAAGGGCGTTCTCCCCTTCGCGCTGACGGAGCGGGACGCCCGGAAGGCGATGAACGACTGGCTGGGCCGGCTCTGGTTCGCGCCCTCGGGGCTGAAGGACTACGCCCGCGCCGGCCGCCCGATGCAGGGCCTCTACGTCCCCTACTGGACCTATGACGCCGAGACGGAGACGAGCTATCGCGGGCAACGCGGGGATGTCTACTATGTCACCCAGCGCGTGCCGGTGACGGTGAACGGCAAGACGCAGATGCAGGCCCGGCAGGTGCCGAAAGTGCGCTGGACGCCGCGTTCGGGCCGGGTTTCCCGCTTCTTCGACGACGTGCTCGTGCTCGCCTCTCGCTCGCTGCCGAAGAAACATGCGGACCGGCTGGGGCCTTGGGATCTCTCGGCGCTCCGCCCCTACCAACCCGCCTATCTCGCCGGCTTCCGGGCCGAGGCCTACACCGTGCCGCTCGACGAGGGATGGGCGGAGGCGCGGCGG
>JAUHWJ010000499.1 GCA_030424705.1 Alphaproteobacteria bacterium
CGGATCCTGATGCTCGCGCAGATCGAACAGGGCGGCTTTCGCATCGCGGTCCGGATGGGAGGCGGGACGCCGCAGGACGCCGACGCCTCGCACTCGGCGCTGTCCTTCCCGAAGAAGCTCGGAACCCTGACCGAGGCGGCGACGGCGTGCCGGACGGCGGCGATGGACCTGCAACAGTTCCTGCGGGACAGGAGGGCCGCCTGATGCCCTACGTGGACAAGCGCTACGGCGCGCTGATCGTCGGCACTGTGGAGATCGTCGAGGCCACCTATCCCATCACGCGCGGCGATGACGGAACGTGGACCTATACGGGGGGTGAAAGCCGCTTCTTCGCCGACGGCGCGATCATCAAGAAGAACGCGGCGGGAGAGGACCTCTTCCTCCGCGAGGACGGGGAGGAAACCCCGGAAAGCCAGCTCGAATGGCGGGACGAGGAGTGATTTCCGCCTGAATTGGAAACGCCCCGCCGCTTTGGAGCCGGCGAGGCGCTTCCGAACGTGCGCCGCAGGCACGGTTCACGTTCTCCCTACCACAGGAGCCTGAGATGTATCTTGAATTTCCTATCGAGTCCACGGCCTACCAGGACTTGAAGACGCTGCACGACGCGGTCGCGGCGGGCAAAAGGACGTTGCCGAGGCAGTTCCGCGACCGGGTGCAGCGCATCGTGGAGAAGGTCGAGCGGACGCGGCGCACCGATCCCTCCGACGAATACGGCATCGAGTCCGTCATGGCCTGCATCGAGCACTTCGACCAGGCGGTGGCGCGCATCCCGAAGCCGGACGGCTTCAAGGACGTGGCCGAGGCCGCGAAGAAGCGGAAGCACCTGCCAAACATCTATCTGAGCACCTGGACGATGGGCGCCGAGAACGGCCACCACATCGACCTGCGGAGAGCCGGAGGCGTCCTCGAGCTGCACGACCCCGTGAGGCTCGGAAAGGAGTTGAAGCGGGCGAAGGGGACGCCGTTCGCGCTCGAGCCGCATTTCGGTTCGATCTCGGCCGGGGGCGCGCTCACGAAGGGCAAGGGGTGGGAGGACGCCATCGCCGTCGGTCTGGTCCACGTCCTCATCAGCCGCGACGAGAACGGGAGCCTGACGTGACAGGGCCGGGGCGGATTTCTATCATCGGAGCGCCACAGAAGGCCCGTCATGGACGACCGTGAGGAATGAGAGCTCGCTCTGGTCAACGCGCAGGTCGCGCTCGCGATCAAGCAGTCTCAGACCGAGTTCTGGAAGGTCGGCCTCGTCGCCGTCGCCGTGACGGCGGCGGTCGTTCAGGCCGCGAACCTCATCTTTGGAGCATGAGAGCGGACCATCTCGACGATCGCCGCCTCTCGAAAGAGACGCGGCGGACCATCGTGGCGGTCCGGCGCCGCGGGGCAAGGCTCGACCGCCTTCTCGACATGTGGGGGACGGCGCTGGCTGCAACGGCGGTCTTGAGCGCGGTGGCCGTGGCGCTCGCCTGAGATCGGGGCCGGAGCGGGGATGTGGAGAGGGCCGGGGCGGACGCTCCGGCCCTTTCGCTTGCGCGCCGCTCCGCGCGGCGCACCGGGGGGCGGCGCCCCGCCGCCGCGCCTGCGCCCCCCGCGCGGGCGCCCGGCGCCCCTATCAGGCGCCCCGCTCCGCCGCGCTGGCGCGGGGTCCGGCGGGGGGCGGCGCCGGGGGGCGCCGGGCGCGCTATTCGACGGGCTTCGGGCGAACGGGCTCATCGTCAGGCGGAGGATAGATCAGGTCGAAGATCGCCTCGGCGGCGGAGAGCCAGCGCCGACGCTCATGCTCGGGCCAGACCGATCCGGGCGGCGGAAGCCGGTCGAAAAGCCCCGCGACGAGAGCGTCCGATCTTGCCGGTTCCGGCTCGCGCGTCCGCGATCCGAGTCGCTGCGGGACGAGGATGGTTCCTTCGCCACTCCTGTCGTTCATCGGCGCGGCCCGCCCGCGAGATCATCGCGAAAGGGCGCCCGGGCTCGAGCGTCGTCGTCGTCGGCCGCCCTCTCCACGAGCGCGGCGACGCGCTCGAACGCCGCCGCCAGACGATCCGCCGCGTCCGCCAGGCGGTTCAGCGCGCCGGTGGTCTCGGCGATCCGGATCAGTTCGACGACGGTCTCGGGATCGAGGTTCTGCGCGGGGCCGGTCCGGGCGGAGACGAAGGCGGCGAAGATCGGGCCCATGCGCTCGGTCGGGTCGCTCATGATCTAGATCCTTCGGCCTGAGCGGCTGTCGCGGTTTCGGCCACCGCGTCCGCGTCCTGTATGACCTCGCGGACGCGCGCGATGCAGGCCTCGGCGGTTTCGTGCGCCTCCGGCAGGAAGTCGAAGACAGGGCCGGTGTTGAGCGAGATGCGGACCCGCTCCGGGCTGGCCGGATCGACCATGACATTGATGATCGCCGCGACGCGGACGATGCGGGCGCGATCGAGACGGACGTAGCCGGGCGGGACCGGGGTCATGACGCCTCGCCCTCCGTCCGCGCCTCCGTCTTTCGCGCGTCCGCGAGGATCCGTCGCGCGCTCTCGAGCCGCGCGGAGAGGTCGACGTAGAGCTCATCCCTGTCGGCAGGCTCGCGCCCGCGCAGGACGACGGCGGCGTCGCGCAGCTGGATCACCACCGCGCGCTCGTCGTCCGGCGAGACCTCGACCTCGCGGATCGACTCGGTTCGCGTCACCAGTCCGAAGCCGAGATCGACGAGGCCGAGGAGCGCGAGCTCTTCATGCGCGGATTCGCGCCGCGCCCGCAGAAGCGCCTGGACGTCCCTGAACGGCTCGTAGGCGCGGCGGAGGCCGACGCGCAGGAGCGTCGA
>JAUHWJ010000500.1 GCA_030424705.1 Alphaproteobacteria bacterium
AGGAGTCGAACCATGCCCGAACGCGGATTGCAGGCGATGCAGCTTGCGCGGCAGACGATGGCCTTCGTCCTCGCCGGAGGCCGCGGCTCCCGCCTCAAGGAGCTGACGGACAGGCGCGCGAAACCCGCCGTCTATTTCGGCGGCAAGACCCGGATCATCGATTTCGCCCTCTCCAACGCCGTGAATTCCGGCATCCGCCGGATCGGCGTCGCGACGCAGTACAAGGCGCATTCGCTGATCCGCCATCTCCAGAACGGCTGGACCTTCTTCCAGGCGGAACGGAACGAGAGCATCGACATCCTGCCCGCCTCGCAGCGCGTGGACGAGGGGCAATGGTATCTTGGCACGGCGGACGCGGTGACGCAGAACATCGACATCATCGAGGGATACGGGCCGAAATACATCCTGATCCTGGCGGGCGACCATATCTACAAACAGGATTATTCGATCATGCTCGCGCAGCATGTGCGGAGCGGGGCGGAGGTGACCGTCGGCTGCATCGAGGTGCCGCGCGCGGAGGCCTCCGCCTTCGGCGTGATGGACGTGGACGCCGAGGACCGGATTCTCGACTTCATGGAGAAGCCGGCCGACCCGCCCGCCATGCCGGGCAGGCCGGAAATGACGCTCGCCTCCATGGGCATCTACGTCTTCGACACCGATTTCCTGATCGGGATCCTCAATGCCGACGCGGAGGACCCGTCTTCCTCCCACGATTTCGGGAAGGACATCATCCCCGCCCTCGTCGCCCGCGGCCGGGCCTACGCCCATCCGTTCGGGCGCTCCTGCGTGATGACGGCGGGGCAGACGGCGCCCTACTGGCGCGATGTCGGAACGATCGACGCCTTCTGGCGCGCGAATATCGACCTTCTGGACTTCAATCCCGAGCTCGACCTCTACAACCGGGACTGGCCGATCTGGACCTATGCGGAGCAGACGCCGCCCGCCAAGTTCGTGCATGACGAGGACGGGCGGCGCGGCATGGCCGTCTCCTCCATGGTCTCGGGCGGCTGCATCGTCTCGGGCGCGAAGCTCGACAAGTGTCTCCTCTTCACCGGTGTGCGCTGCAATTCCTTCTCGGAGCTCACCGGCGTCGTCGCGCTGCCCTACGTCAATGTCGGGCGCCATGCCCGGCTGAAGAACGTCGTGATCGACCGCGGCGTGACGATCCCCGAAGGGCTCGTCGTGGGCGAGGACCCCGTGGCGGACGCCGCGCGGTTCCGCCGTTCCGAAGGCGGCGTGACGCTCATAACCCAGACGATGATCGACAAGCTTTGAGCCTCGCCGTCCTCTCCGTCGCCTCGGAAGCGGCGCCCTTCGTGAAGACGGGCGGCCTCGCTGACGTCGCAGGCGCGCTGCCGAAGGCGCTGGCGGCGGAGGGGGTGGCGATGCGCACGCTGCTGCCGCGCTATCCCGCGCTCGCGCCGCTCGGCGGCGAGGAGGTCGCCGCGCTGGACATGCCGGGCGGGCGCGCGCGGCTCCTCGCGGCGGAGGCGGAGGGGCTTTCGCTCCTCCTCCTCGACGCGCCGCATCTCTATGACCGGCCGGGCGGCCCCTATATCGACGGCGCGGGGCGGGACTGGGGGGACAATGCGCTGCGCTTCGGCGCGCTCGCGAAGGCGGCGGCGCTGATCGGGGCGGGGGCGGTTTCAGGCTGGCGACCCTCGGTGGTCCACGCGCATGACTGGCAGGCGGGGCTGGCGCCGACCTTCCTCCGCGCGCTCGGCGGCCCGCCCGCCGTGCTGACCATCCACAACATCGCCTTTCAGGGCCGCTTCGGGCCGCATGTGATCGGCCCGCTCGGCCTCCCGCCCGAACGCTTCGCGCGGGAGGGATACGAGTTCTGGGGGGACGTCTCCTTCCTCAAGGCCGGGCTGATCGACGCCGCGAAGGTGACGACGGTGAGCCCCTCCTACGCCCGCGAGCTGACAGAGCCCGGCTTCGGCGAGGGGCTGGACGGCGTGATCCGTGCGCGGCTCCCCGACCTTTCGGGCGTGCTGAACGGGATCGACGAAGAGGCGTGGAACCCAGAGGCGGACCCGTCCCTCCCAGCCCGCTATTCCGCCGCCGCGCCCGCCGGAAAGGCGGCGTGCAAGGCCGCGCTCGAGGCCGAGTTCGGGCTGGAGCCGGGGCCGGGGCCGCTCTTCGCCGTCATCTCCCGCCTGACGGGGCAGAAGGGGTTCGACCTCCTCCTCTCCGCCCTTCCCGCCGCGCTCGCCCGCGGCGCGCGGCTCGCCCTGATCGGGACGGGGGAGCCCTGGCTCGAACAGGCGTTCGGCGACCTTGCGGCGCGGAACCCCGGCCGCGTCTCCGTTCGCATCGCCTTCGACGAGGCGCTCTCGCACCGGATGCAGGCGGGGGCGGACGCGCTCATCGTTCCCTCCCGGTTCGAGCCCTGCGGGCTGACGCAGCTCTGCGCCCTCCGCTACGGCGCGCTCCCCGTCGTGGCGCGGACGGGCGGGCTGGCCGATACGGTGGTGGACCTCAACCATGCGGCCCTCGCCACCGGGGCGGGGACGGGGTTCCAGTTCACCCCCGGCTCCGCGCCCGCGCTTTCCGCCGCGCTCGACCGGGCGATGGACCTCTTCGCAGATCGCGGGGCCTGGCGCGCGGCGATGCGGAGGGCGATGAGGCAGCCGGTCGGCTGGGGCCCCTCCGCCCGCGCCTACGCCGCGCTCTACCGGAGCCTCGCATGATCGGGCCGGGCTCGCCCGACATCCTCGGCGCGACGCCGGATGCGGAGGGGGTGAACTTCGCCGTCTGGTCGGAGGCGGCGGAGCGGATCGAGCTTTG
>JAUHWJ010000501.1 GCA_030424705.1 Alphaproteobacteria bacterium
GCAGGCCACGGAGATGATCGGGGCCTTCTGCGCGCGGAGCGGCTTCCTCCGCGCGCGGATTCCCGAGGCGGGCGAGGCGGTGCGGGACTGGGCGGCGCGGACGGGGGCGGCCGGCGCCGTCTGGACCGATCTCGACGCCAATTTCGAGGCGGTGCGGGGCGAGCCCTTTTCCGTCGAACGCGCCCTCGCCTATCTCGCCGGGCTGACGGGGGAGAGCCGGGCGGAGGCGGAACGGTACATAAGCGAGGCGCCGGCGCTGACGGACACGCCGTTTCGGCGCGCGCTGGCGGCGGCAGGGACCGGCTGAGCGGGCTTTACGGCGGCGCGGCGGCTCGCCATGAAGGCCGGGGCCGCGAAGGGGGACGGACATGGCGCGACTGAAGGAGACGGAGCCCTTCATCCACGAGGGCGCGACGGTGACGGCGAGCCGGCTCGGCCGGTTCACCGAGATCGGTCAGGGGAGCCGCGTCGCCTTCAGCGAGATCGGCGACTATTCCTATTGCGACCGCTATGCGGACATCGCGAACACGATGGTCGGCAAGTTCGCCAATATCGCCAGCTTCTGCCGGATCGGGCCGACCGACCACCCGCTGGAGACGGCGGCTTTGCATCATTTCCTCTATCGCAGCGCGGATTACTGGGACGACGAGACGGACGACGCGGCGTTCTTCGCCCGCCGGCGGGCGCGGATCGGGGCCGTTGGACATGACACATGGCTCGGCCACGGCGCGGTGATCCGGCCCGAGGTGACGGTCGGGCACGGCGCCGTGGTCGCCTCGCTCTCGGTCGTCACGAAGGATGTGGCGCCCTACGAGATCGTCGGCGGCGTGCCGGCCAAGCCGCTGCGCCGCCGACAGCCGCCGGAGATCGCGGAGCGGCTGATCGCCCTCGCCTGGTGGGACTGGAGCCATGAGCGGCTCCGCGAGGCGCTACCGGATTTCCGGGCGATGAAGGCCGAGGCGTTCCTGGAGAAATACGGCGGTTAGCATTCGGCCTCTGACGAGAAATCCCCGACGACAGCTTCGAGCCCGAAGTGACTGACGCCGCAAAATGAAGGAATGGCGTCAACGGGTGGGCGCCGGTGCTTCGCTGCGCTTCGTGGCTAACTCCGCAATCGGAGGTAGCCGTCATACCCTGCGCCCGCACGAGGCTTGATCAGCCCTGCAGCGACGCCTGCTGGAGAGCGAGTGGCGTTCGTTCGGAGCCGTCGCCGGGACCGCGATCAGGTCTGCGAAAGCTGACGTGGATTGCGCCAGATCGGCCGGGTCTTCGGGCGTGCTCGTGCCCTTTCCGCGCCCGAGAGGTCGGGAAACAACCTCTCGCTGCAGTCACTCCCACGGCAGGCCCAACTCGGTCAGCGCCTCCGTCATGCCGTCCCGGTCCGCGATTTCGAACAGCAGTTCCACATGCGGAAACGTGAAGGACGTCCGCCAGGCCGTCGCCGTCATGCCGGGCTCCAGCCGCAGCGCCTCGGCGATGTTGCGCCGGGCGGCGTCCCGCTCGCCCGCCGCCGCGTGGGCCGAGGCGGCCAGCAGGTGCACGTACCACGGCGCCCCCGGATGATCGGCCGCGGCTCGGGCGGAGGCCTGGAAGTCGGCGTCGAGATAGTCGCGTGTGCCGAACAGCCGCGCCACACTGACGAGGTTCTGGAACGAGTGCGCGGTAGGATCGCGCGGGCTCAGCGCCAGCGCCGCCAAGCCCCGCGCCTCTAGCGCGCGCCAGTCCAGCGGATCGAGAAACATCTGCGTCAGCCCTGCGGCATGCTGGCAGAAAGCGCTGTTGGGATTCAGCGCCAACGCCGTCTCCACGTGCCGGACCGCCGCCGCGGCCTTCCCCGACATCGCAAGCAAGACGCCCAGCGCCGCATGGCCGGTCTCAAGCCGATCGTCGATGGCGATCGCCCGGCGCGCCCAGGCCTCACCCTCGGCGATCGTCGCCACGGGGTCCGCGGCGGAGGCGGTGGCGACCCGGATGTTGCAAAGCCGTGCGAGCAGCGCACAGGGAAGGGCAAACTGATCGTCCTCTTCGACAGAGCGGCGCAGCAGCGCCTCCGCATCCTCGTAGGCCGGCTTGGAGTAATCGGCGAGGCGCGACCAGCCCCGCTGGCACAGTTCCCAGGCCGTGAGGCTCTCGGTCGGCCTCGCCCGCGCCAAGCTCCGCTCGTGCGCGCCCAGTTCAGGCTCGACCGCGGTGACGATGGCCCGGGTCAGCTCATCCTGCAGCTCGAACAGGTCGTTCAGCGTCCGGTCCCAGCGGTCCGCCCAGACATGCGCGCCCGTCGCCGCCTCGATCAGCTGCGCCGTCACCCGCAGCCGGCTCCCGCCCCGACGGACCGAACCTTCCACCACGTAGCGCGCGCCCAGCTCTTCGCCGATGCGGCGCACATCCTTGGCCCCGCCCTTGTAGGCGAAGGTGGAGTTCCGGGCGATCACCATCAGGGAGCGGAACCGGCTCAGCTCGGTGATCACGTCTTCCACGATCCCGTCCGCCAGGAATTCCTGGTCCGGGTCGGAGGACATGTTGTCGAAGGGCAACACCGCGATGGACGGCCGCTCCGCCCGCCGCGTCTGCGGCCGCGGCGCGTCCGCGCCCTCGACCTCCACGCGCCAGACCTCCACCGGCTCCGGCAGGTTCTTGACCACCTGCGACCCCAGCGGCGTCATGACCGCGTCGATCCGCCCGTCGACCTGCTCGAACACCGCCCGCCCGATGCAAACGCCCCCGTGCGGCGCCAGGCTTTCCAGCCGGGCGGCCACGTTCACCGCGTCCCCCAGCACGTCGTC
>JAUHWJ010000502.1 GCA_030424705.1 Alphaproteobacteria bacterium
CTTCTGCGCCTTGAAGCCTGCTCCGCCGCGGGAGCTGCTGGACGGAAGCTCGCTCTCGACCTTGGTGCAGATGGTGGGGGCGGGGATCGGCGTCACGCTTATCCCCGAAATGGCGGCCATGGTGGAAACACGCTCCGCGGCGGTGGCTGTCACGCGCTTCGCCGAACCGAGGCCGCGGCGGACCATCGGGATGATCTGGCGGAAGACGAGCCCGCTGGCAGGGCATCTGCTGGAAATCGCCGAGATCGTGCGCGGGGCGGCGGAGGCGATGCGCGGGGAAAGTGCGCAGCCTTAGACCTCCACCTCCGCCCAGATCGGTGTATGGTCAGAGGGCTTCTCTCCGCCCCGCGGGCCGCGGTCGATCCCGCAGGCCGTCAGCCGGTCCGCCGCCTGTGGCGTAAGCATCAGGTGGTCGATCCGGATCCCCTTGTTCCTTGGCCACGCTCCAGCCTGATAATCCCAGAATGTATAGTGACCCGGCCCGGGCTCGAAGACGCGGAAGGCGTCGGTCAGACCGAGGGAAAGGAGACGGCGGAAGGCGGCGCGGGTCTCATAGAGGTAGAGCGCGTCCTCCGCCCAGGCCGTCGGGTCGTGCACATCTTCCGCCTGCGGGATCACGTTGTAGTCCCCGCCGATCACCGCAGCCTCCTCCGCCGAGACGAGTTCGGCGCAGCGGGCGTGGAGCCGCTCCATCCAGGCGAGCTTGTAGTCGTATTTCGGCCCCGGCGCAGGGTTGCCGTTCGGCAGGTAGAGCCCGCAGAGCCGGAGCGCTCCCGCATCCCCCGAAACCGTCGCCTCGATCCAGCGCGCCTGCTCGTCCTCCGGATCGCCGGGCAGGCCGCGCGCTACGTCCTCCAGCGGGCGCTTCGAGAGGATCGCGACGCCGTTGAACCCCTTCTGTCCGTGCGTTTCGACATTGTAGCCGAGGTCCTCAATGGGTTCGCGGGGGAAGGCCTCGTCGACGCTCTTGATCTCCTGCAGCATCACAACGTCCGGCGCCGCCTCCCGCAGCCAGTCGAGAAGGGCGGGGAGGCGCGCCTTGACGCCGTTGATGTTGAAGCTCACGATCTTCATGGGCGGAGACTAGGGGCCGGGCGCGCGCCCGGCAAGCGCCGCTCAGGCCGCTGCGCCGCCCGCCCGGTCCACGTCCAGGATATGCGCCAGGGCCGCCGCGACGGAGCCCTCGTGGAACACGATTTCCCGGTGGCCGACGCCGTGGGCCAGCGAGAGACGGGCGTTCGGAAGGTCGCGCCAGCGCTCGGCATGGGCGAAACTCACGGATTCGTCTTCCGGCGCATGGAGCGCGAGGATGGAGGAGGCGCGGGCGCGCCAGATGCGCTGCACGTCATATTCATGGAGCGGCTTGCCAGTCGCGCGCCTTGCGCGGGCCAGAAGGCGGGTTCGGGCCGCTGGGGCGAGAGCGAAGGCATTAGCCAGTTCTTCCAGCGCCGCCGTCATCGCCGTGGGCGCGGACAGCGAAACATAGGCGCGGGGCGTTATGTCCACTGCGGCGAGGACTGAGGCGACTGCGCCGCCGAAGCTGTGTGCGATCACATGATCGGGCGCAAGATTGCGCTGCGCCAGCATAGCTCGCACTGCAGCCGCACCGCTCTCCGCATCCGTAACGAGGCCGGAGGAGCCGCCATGGGCGGGAAGGTCCACCGCCAGCGCGTCATAGCCCGCCTCGATCAGCGGCGCGATGAAACCGGCCATCGCGCGGCTGTCCGCCGTCCAGCCGTGAAGAAGGAGGACGAGGCCGCGCGCCTCTCCGCAGGCGCGGAAGCGGTAGGCTCGGAGGAGACCCGCGCGCCGGCCCGACCTCACCCGCGTGTCGAGCCGCTCCGCGCCGGAGAGCAGCGTCGCCGCCTCGCGCAGCAGCGCGCGCTCACTTCGGCTGTAGTAACGGGTGAGTGCCGGGCGGCTGTAGAGACCGTGAAGGAGCCATGCCGCGAGACCGGGCGCAGCGTGGCTCGTGATCCCGAGCGCAAGCCGAAGCCAGAACCAGCCGTTCGTGATTGCGCTAAGCGCGCGGCGCGCGCCCGAAGAGCCGGAACCCGTCTTCATCGCCTGACCACCCGCCCGGGGCTCCGTTGGCCGGAGCCGTTTCGCCTCGAGCCTGTGGATAACCCGAGCTTGTTACGGGCCGATCACGGCTTTTCGTCAGTTGCGCGACGGTCTCTTCGCTATTGCACAACGACGACGACGCGGCGGTTCTCATCCGTCGCGGCGCATCGGCCTTCGGGTTCGACCGCGGGCGCTGTCTCTCCGAGGCCGACAAGCTTGAACCGCCGGGGGTCCGCCAGCGCTTCCTCGGCGAAACCGCGTGCGAGGAGCGCGGGGCGGATCGTCCGCTCGAACACAGCCCTCGCCCGTTTCTCCGAAATGATCGTGTTGTACCAGTTCGGCCCGACGCAATCGGCATGGCCTGAAAGCGAGATGCGGAGCGGCTCCGCCGGGTCGCGCCCGGAAAGCTCAGCTGCGAGGAGCGGCAGCTGCGCGTCGCCCGCCAGCGGCTCCTCCTCGTTGTAACCGAAGAGAATTGTGAAGACCTTGGGAGGGGGCAGGGCGTTCGTCCGGTCCACCGCGGATCGGAGGCCCGGTGCGGCGGCAAGGTCTTCCGCAAAGAAGTCAACGCGCTCGCCGCCCGTCCCGCCCGCCTCAAGCTGCGCGGCTGCGAGCACCCGGTCGAGCACGATCTCGCGCCCCTCCGCATCCTGCACCACGAGCCGCCCCGCCGCCTCGGGATCGTCGAGTTCGG
>JAUHWJ010000503.1 GCA_030424705.1 Alphaproteobacteria bacterium
GGAGAGGAGCGTGGGCCGGCCCGAGCCCATGATCCGCCCGAGGGGGATGACGCCGAGCGGCTTCATCGCCGGGTCTACGACGATGACCTCGTAGAACGGGTCCGGCAGCTCCTCCGCCGCCCGCATCGAGTCGATCATCTGGCCGACGGTCCAGAAGGGCGGGGCCTTCACCAGCTCCCGCTGCATCATGCGGCCGGCGGAATAGTCCGGATAGGCGAGGGACTGCTCGACGATGACCCGCTCTTCCGGGTCCAGCGCCTCCAGCACCTTCTCCTTCTGCGCGTCCTCCAGGTCTTCGACCAGATAGACGACGTCGTCGGAGTTCAGCTCCTTCACAGCCTTGGCGAGCACCGCCGGGTCGACGAAATCGAGCACCTCGTCGCGCACCGATTCGTCGAGTTCGGAGATCACCTCGGCGTCCAGCCCGTCCCCGAGCGTGCGGATCAGCGCCTCGCGGTCGGCAGAGCCGATCTGCTCGATGAGGTCCGCGAGGTCCGCGACGTGGAGTTCGTCGACAAGGGCGAGAACGCGGGGCGCGTCCTCGGCCTCCAGCGCGTCGAGCACTTCGGAGACGACCTCGGAATCGAGGCCATAGGCCTCGTCCTCCCTCTCCTCGTCCGCCTCGGGGCGGCGCTCTTGTTCGGATTCTGTCATCGCGCGCTCCCGGCCGGCCACGCATGACGTAGCGGTCCGCGCACCGCGGCGCCACCCGGCGCGCGGCCGGGCGGCGAAAAAGCGCCTCAGGCGGCGGCCTGCACCCGGTTCCGCCCGGCATCCTTCGCGACGTAAAGCGCCTCGTCCGCCTTCGCCAGAAGGTCCTGAATGGCGCCGGCCTCCTCGCCCGTCACCGCCACGCCGATGGAGATCGTCACCCGCAGCGTCTCGCCGCTATGGCGGAGCTGAAGCGCCTCGACGGCGGCGCGGAGCTGTTCCGCCCGCTCTATGGCTCGTTCCTCCCCGCAGCCCGGCATGACGACGACGAACTCCTCCCCGCCGAAGCGGCAGGGCACGTCGGCCTGGCGGAAGGTCTTCTGCAGAAGCTCGGCCAGCGCCTTCAGGATCGCATCGCCCGCCTCATGCCCGTAGGTGTCGTTGAACCGCTTGAAATGGTCCACGTCAAAGGAAAGGAGCGCCGCCTCCCTGCCCTGCGCCGCGCAACGCGCCAGCTCGCGTCGCGCATAGTCGAGAAAATAGCGCCGGTTGTAGAGCCCGGTCAGCGGGTCCTTCGTCGACTGCTCGCGCAGGAGGTCCCGCATCTTCACGTTGGCGATGGCGAGGCTGATATGCTCGGCGCAGAAATTCACCAGCTTCTGCGTGTCCTGCCCCGCATCCGCGCCAAGCTCGACGGAGAGGAGGCCGACCGTATCGCCATGCGCGATGATCGGCAGGCAGTATTGCCGCTCCGGCGGACCGTCCGTCCGCGGCGCCATGACGTGGTCGCAGCAGATGTCGATCGTATTGTCGCCGTAGAAATAGGGCCGGCCGCGGCGGAGCGCCCAGCAGGCCGAGGGCTCGAACTCCTCGACCTGCGCCGCCTCGCCCCAAGCGCATGCGCGGTGCAGCGCGTCGCGCGTCGCGGGATAGGTGTAGACGGCGCCGGAGGAGCCCGGCAGCAGCTTGCCGAGGAAGGTGCTGACCACGGCGAAAAGCTCGTCCAGCGTGTCGCTCGACTGGAGCCATTCGTTGAACTCCGCGAGCATCCGCGACTCGGTGCGCTTCGCCTCCTCGAACCGCCGCGCCGCCGCCGCCTCCGCCTCGGCGCGCTTGCGCTCGGAGACGTCGCGCCCGACGAGGATGAAATTGGTGTGCTCCCCCCGGTCGTTGAAGACCGGGATGATCTCCTGCTCCATCCAGTAGGTCGGGCCGTTCCGCCGGTGGCAGATCATCTCGATGGTCACCGACTGGCGGCTCCGCACCGCCTCGTCGATCCGCGCCAGCGTGGCCGGCGCGCTTTCCGGCCCGGTGAGAACGTCGCGCGCGGAGCGGCCGAGGAGGTCCATCTCGAGGTCGAGCCCGTTATGCCGGCGGAAGGCCTCGTTGGCCCAGGCGACCCGATAGGTCGGGTCGGTGATGACGATGAGGTCCTTCGCATGGGCGGCGACGAGGCTGAGGCGCTGAAGCTCCTCCTGCCGCTCCTCGACGCGGGCCTTTTCCGAATTCAGCCGCGCCAGTTCGGCGCCGAGCTTGCGCTCCATCTTCTCCGCCCGCGCGCGGCCTTCCTCGGATTTCAGCTCACGCGCACGGAGCTCGGTGACGTCCACCGAGACAATGGCGTGGCCGCCGCCGTTGCGCGGGCGCGCCTTGTGAAGGAGGTGGCGGCCGGAGGGCGTCGTCGTCTCGAAGGCGAAGGGCTCGCCGCCGCGATAGAGCCCGTTGAGCTCCTCGATGCGCCCGGCGTCCAGAACGCCCCGGTTCACGAAATGCTCGAAAAGGTCCGAACGCCGGTCCCCCCGTTTCAGCCCGTAATCCTCGAGTTCGAGGAGCGCCACCGCCCGGTCGTTCACGAAGTCGCACCGGCCCTTCACGTCCCAGGCCACCACGCCGGCGTCCAGCATGTCGCACTGCGCGAGATGCGCGAGCGCATCGGGCGCAGGCGCCGCGCCCGGCGCCTCCGCCGCCTCTTCCGCCGTCGCCTTGTGGTCGAAGTGCTTCATGCGTCACCCTGGCTGTCCGACGCCGAGGGCTACCGGGAATTCCCCGCGATTCCGTTAACGAAATGCCCCGTTAACGATCTTCGCCCTCGCCGCGGCGGAGGA
>JAUHWJ010000504.1 GCA_030424705.1 Alphaproteobacteria bacterium
GCGCATCCCGAGAAGATCGAAATTCTTCAGCGCCTCGTCGACGTCGGTGGCGAAGACGCCGAGCCGGACGACGTCGCCGAGGCCCATGCCCGCCTTGGCGAGGACAGCCTCCAGATTGTCGAGCGCGAGGCCGATCTGGCCGCGCATGTCGCCCGGATGCTGCGGCGCGCCCCCGGCGTCGACCGCGGTCTGCCCTGCGCAGAAGAGCTGGCGGGCGGCGCCCTCCACGCTTTCGGCCTGATTGTAGCCGAACTTCAATGACCATTCCCACGGGTTCACGGCTGTGCGTCGCATTGTGTGAGTCTCCTCGATTTCGTTCACACGCTGCGCATAGCCTTCAATAGCGCCATATTCTGTCACCGAAGATGCTATGTTCCCGCCATGAACATACGCTCCCGACAGGACGCCATCGTCCGCAGCCTGCGCCGAGCCGGGGCGACGACGATCCGCGAACTCGCTGCGGAAGTCGGCGCTTCGAGGCGGACTGTCCTCCGCGACATCGCCGCGCTGCGCGACCAGGGCTTCGTCATTCATTCCGAGGCCGGCCGCGGCGGCGGGCTCCAGCTCGACCCGCAGTCGATGCAGACCACGGCCCGGCTCGCGGTCACGGAGGTGTTCGCGCTCCTGATCGGCGTCGCGGCAATGCGCGCGGCGGGCAACCTGCCCTTTTCCGGCCTCGCGGACGCCGGGCTCGCCAAGATCGAGAGAGCCCTGCCCCCCGACAAGCTGTGCGACCTACGCCGGTTTCTGGCCTGCCTGCACGTCGGCACGCTTTCCCCGCAACAGGACCTTTCGGACATGAGGCCCATCGACCCGGCCCTCCTGCCCGCCTTCGAAACGGCGTTCCTGCGGCGCCTGCGGCTGAGGTTCCGCTACCGCGACGCCACGGGGCGAAAGACGAAGCGCGAGGTCGAGCCGCAGGCGATGCTGATCCTGCCGCCGCTCTGGTATCTGGTGGCTTGGGACCCGGCGCGCGAGGACTTCCGGCATTTCCGCATGGACCGGATCAGCGCGCCGGAACCGGTCGAAGGGGCGGGATTCCGGCAACGGCATGTGCCTTTCGCGGATGACGTTTGCCCCTATGGCGACCTGCCCCGCCGGACGGGCTCCAGGCCGCGCGCCCCCGCCTATTCCGGCAGCGCCACCAGCACATAGAGAAAGGCCGCAAATTCGGAGAGCGCGAACTCGCCGAGCTCAGCCTCGATGTCCGAGAACACTTCCTGCGTGAGGAAGGCGGCGGAGAGCGCGCGGTCCACCTCGAGCCGGAGCCGCCGCTCCCCCGCCGCCATGGCGAGCGAATAGGGCTCGTAGGAGAACTGGTCCTGCAAGACGCGGATCGGGATCAGCCGGTCCTCCCGCTTCAGGACGGCGAGTTGGTGGAGAAGGAGGCCTTGATCGCCGAAATAGGCGTCGACCTCCCCCCGCGCCAAGGCTTCAAGCCCGGCGCGGTGGGAGTCGAACCGGATGACGGGCGAGCCGCCGGGCGCGCCCCATTCCGCGGCCATCGCCACGCCCGTCGTTCCGTTCAGGGCGCCGACCGGCTGGCCGGCGAGGGCCGAAAGTTCCTGCACGCCGTCGCGGCGGAGCGCCGCGCCGATCCCGTCCATGAAATACGGGATGGAGAAATCGAGCCGTTCGCGGCGGGCGAGGGTTTGGGTCATCGGCCCGCAATGGACGTCCACCAGACCCTGCTCGACGGCGGAAAAACGCGTTCCGGAATCCACCGTCACCCATGTCACGGCGAGCGGCTTTCCGAGCCGGTCCGAGAGGGAGGCGGCGACGCGGAGGCAGAGCCGCGGCGCGAGGCCCGCTGCCTCCCCCGCCTCGTTGCGGTAGGAGAAAGGCGCGGAGCCTTCCCGCACGCCGAAGCGGATTTCGCCGCGCTCGGCGATCCGGTCCAGCGCGTCCGCGAAGGCGGGGGGCGCGGCGAGGAGGAGGAGGGCGAGAAGGATGCGCATGGGGGGCTCCGCGGCTGCTTTTCGCGGAGCATAACCCGGAATCGCGGCGCGCGAAGGGCGAAGGCGCCTCAGGAGGCGGGCGAGTCGAGCGCCTCGATGATCGCCTTCAGCATCGCCTTGGCGCGTTCTGAATCCCATTCCGCCTCGCCCTGGAGCCGGGCGACCTCCCTGCCCTGCCGGTCCAGCACCAGCGTCACGGGCAGGCCGAGGATGCCTCCCTCCGCCCCGATCCGGAGCGTCGGCTCCCGGTAGACGGGGAGGTTGGAGACGGTCCAGGGCGCGCCTTCGGCCTGCGGCACCTCGGCGTAGAAGGCCTCGATCCGCTCCGTCGAGGCGCGGTCCATCGAGAGGGCGACGACCTCGAACCCCTCCCCGCCCATCTCGGCCTGGAGCCGGTCTAGCGAGGGCATCTCCTTGCGGCAGGGCGGGCACCAGGTGGCCCAGAAATTGAGGAGGACGACCTTCCCCTCCCAGTCCGCAATCGCGCGCTTCTCGCCCGAGCCGGTCTCGAACGCGGTCTCCAGGCGGGGGCGCGGGGCATCATGGACGATCAGTTTCTCCATGTCCCCTGTCCGCGCCGCTTTCAGCGCCGCGATCTCCGCCGCGTCCAGCTCCGCCGCGGCGGGGGTGGCGCCGAGGGCCGCCGCGCCGTATAGCATCGCCGCGAAAAGACCGCGCATCATCCGCATTCCGCCTCCTTCGACCCTCGGGGCCGCATGAACAAGTCCGATCCTCATTCCGGCCGCAACGCGCCCGAAAACGCCATGTGGGGCGGCCGGTTCTCCGAC
>JAUHWJ010000505.1 GCA_030424705.1 Alphaproteobacteria bacterium
GCGGGAGGGGCTGTTCTATCGCGGCAAGTGGCTCTGGATGTGGCCGAACTGGACCCTCTCGCTTTTCTCGGGCGGCATGAACACCTCCCGCATCAACCCGGTCGATCACCGGCGGACGGAGCTGATCTACAACTTCTATTTCGAGGACCTGTCGCCCGGGACGGAGGCGGCGCGCGAAAAGACCATCGCGGACAATCTCGCCGTGGTGCGGGAGGATTTCGAGGTCTGCCTCGCCACGCAGCAGAACTACGAGAGCGGCGGCTACCGCCCCGGCCCGCTCTCGCCGCGGCACGAGCAGGGGGTGGCCTATTTCCAGGGCAAGCTCCGGGAGGCCGGCGCGGCTTAGGTCAGGCGAACATCAGCCCGACCGCGAACGCCACGATCCCGCAAAGCCCGCCGACCAGCAGCGTCTCCCCGACGCAGCGCGTCACCGTCTCGTTCGTCACCTTCCAGCGCAGGAGCCCGAGCGCGACGAGAGCGAGGACGGATGCGGCGAGCGACGCCCAGAACGTCTCCATGCTCGGGTCGGCGAGAAAGTAGGGGATGAGCGGCGCCGAACCGAAGAGGATGAAGGCGAGGAAGGTGGCGAGCCCGTTCATCGCTGGGCTGTCGCCCGAAGGGTCGGCCATGCCGATCTCGTATTGCATCATGAAGTCCGCCATGAACTCCGGGTGTCGCTGCAGGATGTCCGTCATCGCGACCGCATCCTCCTCGCTCACGCCCTTTTCGCGCAGGATCTCGATGGTCTCCCGCCGCTCCATCTCCGGGTTCTCGGCGATCTCCTTCAGCTCCTTCGCGCGGGTCGCGTTGTAGACGTCCTGTTCCGAGCGGGAGGAGAGAAAGGCGCCGAGGCCCATCGCCGTCGCGTCCGCGAAGAGATTGGCGAGTCCGAACAGAAGCACGGCGACCCCGCCGACCGCCGCCGCGCCCTCCGCCCCAGCGCCCGCGAACCCGGCGACGATGGCGAAGGTGGTGACGATCCCGTCATTCCCGCCATAGACGATTTCCTTGAGGAATTCCTGCACCTTGCCGATGCGATGTTCATGCGCGAGATGTTGCGAGAGGCTCTCGCTGCGGGCGGTGGTCATCTGGCTCTCCGTTCGGATGGCTGAACCGCAGGGTAGGGCGCCCGCGCCCGCTTCGCCACGCGGTCAGATGTCCGAAAAGTCGCCGCCCCGGCCCTTGCCCGCGCTGAACCGCGCCGCCCCCGCCGCGCCCTCCGCCTCGAAGGCCCCGGCGGAGCGCCATTCCCGCGCGAAGGCCGCGCCGTGGGGGAGCGACCACTGGTCGAGCGCCACGCCACGGTCCGCCCTCATGCAGGCCGAAGGAAACCGCGCGATCTCCGCCGCCAGCGCCTTCGCCGCCGCCAGCGCGCCGCCCGTCGGGGCGAGCCGGTCCGCCAAGCCCCAGTCCTTCGCCTCCCGCGCGCCGATCTCCCGCCCCGTCAGGATGAGGTCGAGCGCGCGGCCCTGGCCGACGATGCGCGGCAGGCGGATCGCCCCGCCGTCGATCAGCGGCACGCCCCAGCGGCGGCAGAAGACGCCCATGAACGCGTCCTCCGCCATCACCCGGAGGTCGCACCAGAGCGCGAGCTCCATGCCGCCGGCCACCGCCGGCCCCTCGACCGCCGCGATGACCGGCTTGGAGAGCCTGAGCCGCGTCGGCCCCATCGGCCCGGGCTTCGGCGCGTCGAGGTCCCCCGGCGCGCGGATCGCATGCGCCTCGAACCAGCCGGGGCCGACCCCGCCCGCCGCGCGCTTCAGGTCGAACCCGGCGCAGAAGGCGCCGCCCGCGCCGGTGAGCACGGCGACCGCGGCTTCGCTCGCATCGAAGGCGAGGAACGCCTCGTAAAGCGCCGTCGCCGTTTCCGGATCGACGGCGTTGCGCGCCGCCGGCCGGTCGATGGTCACGATCCGGACCGGCCCCTCATTTTCGACGATCACGGTCATCTCGGCTTCTCCCCCCGGCAGACTAGGCTCAGGGGGAAGGGCAGGGAAGGGGCCTAGCCCCGCGGCGCCCGCGCCAGCGCATGCAGCGCGACGAGGGCGGGCGCCGCCCCCGGCCCCTTCGGCAGGAGCGCGTAACAGGGCCGCCATGCCGGGTCGAAGGAGGCCTTGAACTCCGCGAGCCCCTCGAAGCCCCAGCGCGCCGCGCCGATCTCCGCCGCGCGGCGGAGCGCCGGGGCGGCCGGGCCGGTCACGCTTTCGAGCCCCGAGAGCGGCGCCATGCAGAGGCTGAAGCGCCGCGCCCCCGCCGCGCGCGCCTGCCCGATCGCCGCGACGATCAGCGCCTGCATCGCGCCCTGCGGCGCCTCCGGCCCTGCGCGCATCAGGTCGATGGACCATTCGCCGCCGTCGCCCGAGACCCAGAGGCTGAGGAAGGCGACCGCGCGCCCCCCTTCGTCCCGCGCGACGAGGATCGGGAAGCGGCGGAGCCAGGAGGGCTCGAACCGGCCGAGGGAAAAGCCCCGCTCGCCCCCGCCCTTCGCCGCGAGCCAGGCGTCGCTGATCGCGCGGAGCGGGCCGAGCGGCGCCGCGCCGGGCTCATGGAAGGTAATGGAGAGCCCCGCACCCTCCGCCTGCCGCACCTTGCGACGGAGCCGGCGGCGGGAGGGGGCGGCGAGGTCGAAGGCCGCGGGGTCGATCATCGCCTCCCGCCCGATGCGAAAGGCGGCGAAGCCGGCTTGCCGCGCCAAAGCCGCCGCGCGCGGCCCGGCGCGATAGATCATCGCCCCCCGCCCGCGCC
>JAUHWJ010000008.1 GCA_030424705.1 Alphaproteobacteria bacterium
GCCGTCCAACAATGCCGGCGGCCAGACCTTTACGGACGCTTCGGGCGCCTTCGGCGTCTTCCGCGTGCTCGCAAATTTCGGCGACGTGCTAATCGATGTCGTGCTCAACGCGCTTGAGACCAAGGGACTCGCCAGGTCGCTGGCGGAGCCGAACCTCGTTGCGCTTTCGGGCGACACGGCCAGCTTCCTCGCTGGCGGAGAGGTGCCGATTCCTGTCGCCGGCAACGAGGGGGAGATCACGGTCGAGTTCAAACCCTTCGGTGTCGGCCTTTCCTTCACGCCGACGGTGGTGGACGAGGACCTCATCAATCTCGAACTGGAGACTGAAGTTTCCTCCATCGACACGGCGGTCCAGGTCGTCGCCAACGGCATCGCGCTCACCGGCTTCTCGACGCGGCGGGCGCGAACGACGGTGGAGCTGCGGGACGGGCAGAGCATCGCCATCGCCGGCCTCCTGCAGGAGAACTTCACCGACGGGAAGACCCAGCTGCCCTTTCTCGGCGACATTCCCGTGCTCGGCACGCTCTTTCGCAGCGCCAGCTTCAACCGGAACCAGACCGAGCTCGTCATCATCGTGACGCCGGTGCTCGTCACCCCGGTCGACGCCGGGGAGCGGCTCTCCCTGCCGACGGACCGGGTGCGCCTGCCGAACGAGCAGGAGCTGTTCCTGCTCGGCGAGGTGGAAGGGCGCGGCGTGGCGCCGGAAGTCGCCAGCCAGGATTTCGACGGGCCCTTCGGCTACATTCTGGAGTGACGGCGATGCGCATTCTCTCCCTTCTCGCCGGCGC
Organism: Alphaproteobacteria bacterium; assembly: GCA_030424705.1. Taxonomy (GTDB): domain Bacteria; phylum Pseudomonadota; class Alphaproteobacteria; order Rhodobacterales; family Rhodobacteraceae; genus Pikeienuella. The sequence continues at coordinate 789 of JAUHWJ010000008.1, forward strand.
CGCGCTCCTCGCCGGATGCACGACGGAGGTGGGCCTGCACGACAACGCGGCGGCGACCTTCGGCGGGGCCTATCAGCGCAACGAACTCATCCAGTCCGCCGCCTGGCGGCGCGGCCGCTTCCTCGAAGCCGAACGCGCCCGATTCGCGGCCGAGACGCCCGCGACCGTGACCTTCGCCTTCGACAGCGCCGCGCTCGACGCTGAAGCGCGCGCCGCGCTCGACGCCCAGGCGCGGTGGCTCGCCCAGAATCCCGACATCAGGGTGCGAATCGCCGGCCATACCGATCTTGTGGGCGGCGAGGCCTATAATGACCGGCTCGGCCTGCGGCGCGCGAGGGCTGCGGCGAGGTATCTCACGCTTCGCGGCGTGGAGCGGAGCCGGATCGACGCGGTGGAAAGCTTCGGCGAGCGGGAGCCCATTGTTACGACCGAGGAGCGGGAGCGCCGGAACCGGCGGGCGGAGACGGCTGTGGCGGGTTTCGTTCACGGCTTCGTCGGCGACGGAATGGATGGCCGTCGCGCCGCTTTGATGTATACCCGCTACAGGACCGACAATGTCGAACCGCCGGCGAGCGCGAACACCACGACGGTGTCCACGGGCGGCGGCGGCTGAGGCGGGAAGACGGAGCCGCGCCCCTCCGGTACGGGCGCGATCGGGGTGTGAGATGGCGCCTGGTGCGAGGCGGGAGAGCGGGTTTCGCAAGCGCGTCCTGAAGCGGGCCGCGCCCGCGCTCGCGTGTCTGCGCCGGTTTTGCGTCGACGAACGCGCCTCCGTGACGGTGGACTTTGTCATTTCGATCCCGATCCTGCTCGCCGTTCTCGTTCTGACCACGGAATACGGGCGAATGCTCCAGATGCGTTCGACCCTGGAGAACGCGGTTGCGGACGCCGCGCGTTATCTGAGCCGCGTGCCGCTCGACGCTTCGGGCGCGGCGTTCCCCGCCTCCGTCGTCGAGACGGCTGAGGGGCTGATCGTCTCGCGCGTCAACACGCCTCACCTCGCAATCGCCGCGCCCGTGGTCGGCGCAGCGGGCGGCGTGACGACCGTGCGGCTTTCCGCCGCGGCAGGGGTCCCCACGCCGGCGCTCGGGATCCTCGCCATCTTCGGGTCGAAGACGAATGCGGACGGGTTGCCGATCGAGGATATCGAAGGGCTCGTCATCACCGCCTCCGAGACTGTACGGCATTTTGGACGATGAAGGCCCGCTTGCCCTCCTTCCGCCGGGACGAGTCCGGCGCGGCGACGATAGAGTACGTCATTCTGCTATTGCCGCTCATCGCGCTCGTCTTCACCTCATTCCAGATCGCCCTCGCCTATCACTTCGCGCTGACGGCGCAGAAGGCGGTCGAACTCGGCGCCAGGATTGCCGCGGTCCGGGATCCGGTGCATACGGGCATGCCGCGGGAGAACGCGGCGGCCCCCGGAGCCCGTGTGGGCGACAGTTGCGCGCTCGGCGGCTGCGCGGCGCCGGGAGGGCCCTGGCGCTGCTCAGGCTCCGATCTCGGCTCCGCCGACTGTGATGCGGCCGCCTTCTCAGCCATCTTCGACGAGGTCGGGCGGATCGCCTATCTTTTGTCGCCGGAGGACCTGACGGTGACCTATTCCTACGCCGCGCTCGGCTTCGCGGGCGGGCCCTTCACGCCGATCGTCGAGGTGACCATTGAAGAGCGGCCGTTCTTCCTCCAATTTTTCTTTAATCTGGCGTTCGGTTCGGGGGAGGATTCATCGAGGCGGCTGACGCTTCCGGCGGTGGCGGCCTCGGCCATCGCGGAAGACCTGAGTTCGACCAATTGACGCGCGCGGAGCGCTTAAGGAGCGAAAGTGCTGCTGAGACGTGACCGAGAGGCGCAGGCGGACGCTGTCGTGTCCTTCATGACGGCGGATGGCGCGGCGGCGCTGAAGCCGCAACTCGACGCCGCTTTCGGCGGCGACGGCTGGGTCACGGCCGACATCCGGTCGGCGATCGGCGCGGTGCATGACGTGGCCGCTGAAGGCGGGCGCTTTCTCGTCATCGGCGTTCGCGACGAGGCGGAAGGGGAGCTCGGCGCGGCGCGCGAACTCATCGCCGAGGCGAAGCTCTCGGGCCTGAAGGTCATCCTCCTCGCCGAGAGCCTGAGCCCCGCGGCGATGCACGGGCTCATGCGCGCGGGGGCGGACGATTTCGCCCCGCTGCCGCTGCCGCCCTCGGCGCTCGCCGAATCCGTGGCCCGGCTTCGCTCGGGCGGCTTGCAGCCCTTCGGCGGATCGTCCTCCCGCAACGGGATGGTCTTCCCGGTCTATGGGGCCGCGGGCGGCGTGGGGGCGACGACCTTCTGCGTTAATCTCGCCTGGGAGACGGCGCTCGAGGTCGCGAAATCCGGCAAGCAGGTCGCGCTTCTCGACTTCAATTTCCAGTACGGGACGGTCGCCACCTTCCTCGACCTTCCGCGTCGCGAGGCGATCTACGAGCTTCTCTCCGACACGTCGACCATGGACGAGGAGGGTTTCAGCCAGGCGCTCGCCGATTATTCCGGGCGCATGGCGGTGCTCACGGCGCCGATGGACGTCCTCCCGCTCGACATCATCGGGCCCGAGGACGTGAAGACGATGCTGGACCTTGCACGCGCGAGCTACGACTTCATTTTTGTCGACATGCCGCAGACGCTCACCCACTGGTCCGACCTTGTCCTCACGGAATCGGAGCGATTCTTCGCGATCATGCAGACAGACATGAGGAGCGCGCAGAACATGCTGAGATTCCTGCGCGCCGTGAAAGCGGAAGACCTACCGATCGAGAAGATCGCCGTCGTCCTCAACCGGGCGCCGCGGTTCACCGATCTCAGCGGCAAGAGCCGGGCGCGGCGGCTCGAACAGAGCCTCGGCGTCGAGTTCGTCGTCCGCCTGCCCGACGGCGGGCGGCAGGTCGCCTCCGCCTGCGACCAGGGCGCGCCGCTCGCGAAGGCGGCGCGGGGCAATGCGCTTCGCAAGGAGATAAGGCGCGTCGCGCGCGGGCTCGTTCGGAGCGTCGAGGCGGCGCGCGCCGAGACGGCGGGGGCGCGCTGAGATGTTCAAGCGGTATCGCAGCCCCGAGCCGCCTCGGGCCAAGCAGGCCCCGCTCATCCAGACCCAGCCGAGCCCGCCGCCCCGCCGCGCCCCCGGCCCTTCGGCGGAGGACCAGGGCGACGTCCGGCGGCGGCGGCGGCTCCTCGACCTTCGTGTGACCATTCACCAGCGCCTGCTCGAAAGCCTGAACCTCTCCGCAATCGAGGATGCGCCCGAGGCGGAGCTAAGGCAGGAGATCGCTGCGATCAGCCGGGAGACGCTGGCGGATATCGGCGTCGTCGTGAACGCGCAGGAGTTCGAGACGCTGATCGGCGCCCTGATCGACGAGGTCACGGGGCTCGGCCCGCTCGAACCCCTGCTGAAAGACCCGACCGTCACGGACATTCTCGTGAATACGCATAGCCAGTGTTTCGTCGAACGCTACGGCAAGCTCGAGCTGACCGAGGTGCAGTTCAAGGATGAGCGCCACCTGATGCGGGTGATCGACAAGATCGTTTCCGCCGTCGGCCGCCGCGTGGACGAGAGCCAGCCCTGGGTGGATGCGCGGCTGAAGGACGGCAGCCGCGTCAACGCCCTCGTCCCGCCCTGCGCGGTCGACGGGCCGCTCCTCTCCATCCGCAAGTTCTCGAAACAGCCCTACGGCATCGACAAGCTGCTAGAATTCGACGCCTTCTCGGAGGATATGGCGCTTTTCCTCCAGGCCGTCGTCGGCACGCGGCTCAACGTGCTCGTCTCGGGCGGGACGGGCTCGGGCAAGACGACGACGCTCAACGCCCTCTCCTCCTTCATCTCGAACGCGGAGAGGATCGTCACCATCGAGGATACCGCAGAGCTTCAGCTCCAGCAGGTCCATGTCGGCCGGATGGAGAGCCGCCCGCCCAACATCGAGGGCAAGGGCGAGGTGAGCCAGCGCGACCTCCTCCGGAACGCGCTCCGCATGCGGCCCGACCGCATCATCGTCGGCGAGGTTCGCGGCGGCGAGGTGCTGGACATGCTGCAGGCCATGAACACCGGCCATGATGGTTCGATGACCACGATCCACGCCAACAGCCCGCGGGACGCGATCGGCCGGATCGAGAACATGGTCTCCATGGCCGGGGTCGACATGCCGATGAAGGCGGTGCGGGCTCAGATCGCCGCGGCGATCCATGTCATCGTTCAGGTTTCGCGCCTTGCGGACGGAACCCGGCGCATGGTCTCTATCCAGGAGATCACGGGCATGGAGGGCGATGTCGTCGCGATGCAGGAGATCTTCCGCTTCGACCGGCGAACGGTCGCGGAGGACGGGCGGGTGATCGGCGACTATGTGGCGACGGGCATCCGCTCCGCCTATGCGGACCGGTTCCTGCAATGGGGCGTCGCGCTGCCGCAGGATCTCTTCGCCCCCGGCCGGCGGGGCTGACCGGCCATGCTCGGCCCCGTCCTCTATGCGATGATCTTCATCGGCGTGCTGATGATCGTGGAGGGCGTCTATCTTCTGATCTTCGGCAAGAGCCACAGCCGGGAGAACAAGGTCAATCGCAGGCTCCGGCTGCTCCAGAAAGGGGCGGACCGGGAGGAGGTTCTGGTAAAGCTCCGCAAGGAGCAGGAGCGGCATCAGAATGCGCGGGAGATTCCGCTCTTCTCAGCCGTCTTCGAGAAGGCGGCTCAGGCCAACGTTCCGATTGCGCCCTCGACTCTCGTGTTGATCATGCTCGCCATCGCGAGCGCGGCCTTCGTGATTTTCTCCGTCGCGACCTCTGCCGGGCTTCTGGTGCGTGTGACGGTCGCGCTCGCGCTCGGCTACGCCTCGGTTTTCCTGTGGCTTCGGAACAAGGCGAAGCGGCGGCTCCAGATGTTCGAGGAGCAGTTGCCGGATGCGGTGGACCTCATCGTCCGCAGCCTTCGCATCGGTCACCCCTTCACCGCGGCGGTGAACATCGTCGCGCAGGAAATGCCTGATCCGCTCGGCTCCGAATTCGGCGTGATCGCGGACGAAAGCACCTACGGCATGCCCGTGACGGAGAGCCTCGACCGGCTCGCGGCGCGGGTGGACGTGCCGGATCTCCGGTTTCTCGCCGTCGCCGTCACCATCCAGTCGCAATCGGGCGGCAACCTCGCCGAGATCCTCAACGGGCTCAGCCAGGTCGTCCGCGCCCGGTTTAAGCTCTTCCGAAAGGTTGCCGCGATCACAGCGGAGGCGCGGTGGTCCGGCTGGTTCCTCTCCATCTTTCCCATCATCGCGCTGCTTCTCGTCCAGATCGTTCAGCCCGGCTATTATGACAGGGTTTCGGACCATCCGCTGTTCGTGCCGGGCACGATCATTGTCAGCATTCTGCTGATCGTGAACGTGTTCTTCATGCGCTGGATGGTGAACATAAAGGTCTGAGCGATGGAGCGGCTCTTCGACCTCGCCTGGAGCACGGCGACCGACGCCTTCGGGCCGGGCGGCCCGTTCTATGTCCTGGCGGCGATCGGCGCGCTGCTCGTCCTCGTCGCCGCCCCTCTGGCCCTCAGGCGGAAAGAGGATCCGGTCGAACGGCTCGGGCGGATGGACCGGGGCGGCGAGCAGAACCGCACTTCCGAAGCGCTGCGGCTGGACCGGGACAAGCCGCGCTTCGAGGCGCTCGCGCCCTATCTCGAACCGGCGGATGCGGGGCAGCTTTCCGAAGTCCGCGCGCGACTCCTGCGCGCCGGCTACAGGACGCGCTCCGCCGTCCGGATTTTCTATCTTGTAAGAGCGGGGCTCGCCGTCGGGTTGGTCGTGTTCTTCCTGCTCGTCATCGGCCTTACGAGCGAACAGCCGAATCCGGGGCGGCTCGTCGTCGTTTCCGCCCTCGCCGGGATTTTCGGGTATCTCGCGCCCTCCTGGTGGATTTCCCGCCGCCGCAAGCTCCGCCAGCAGGAGATGGCGGACGGGTTTCCAGATGCGCTCGACCTCATGCTCGTCTGCGTGGAGGCTGGCCAGTCCCTCGACCAGGCGATCATCCGGGTCGCAGGCGAGGTGAGGGAGGCGCATGGCGCGCTGGCGGAGGAGCTTCAGATCGTCTCCGCCGAGATGCGCGCGGGCAAGGACCGCGCGCTCGTCCTGCGCGATTTCGCCGACCGGACAGGGGTTTCCGACATCTCGGCCTTCGTCACCGTCCTCGTCCAGTCCGTCTCCTTCGGCACGTCGATTTCCGCTGCACTCCGCGTCTATGCGGCCGAGATGCGGGACAAGCGGCTGATGCGGGCGGAGGAGAAAGCCAACACACTGCCCACCAAGCTCACGCTCGGCACGATGTTCTTCACCGTGCCGCCGCTCATGCTGATCCTGATCGGCCCCTCGCTGATAGAGATCATCCGGGCGCTGGCGAATTTCAACAACCGATGACGCGCCCGCTTGCGGCGCTCGCGCTCGTTCTCGCCCTCTCCGCATGCGCCCCCCCGTCGCGGCCCGGCGCCGCCTCCGCCGAGCCGCCGGAGGATATCGGGCTCAGGCTCCTCGCGCAGGATCAGCCCGAAATGGCGCTTCGCGCCTTCAACCGGGCCATCGCCAGGGCCGACGGGCCCTCGGCGCGCGCCGAGGCGATGACCGGCGCCGGCGTCGCCATGATCCGCCTCGGACGAATGACCGAGGCGGCGCGGACGTTGGAGGCGGCCGTCGCGCTCGCGCCCGACGCGCCGGGCGCGCCCGTCACGCTGAACGCGCTCGGGGTCGCGTCCTATGCCGCGGGGCGGCCGGAAGAGGCGCTCGCCGCTTTCCGCCGCGCCGAAGCGCTCATCGGAGGCGAGGACCCTGCGATCCGCGCCAACATCGCGCTGGCCGAATCGGCGCTCGAAGAGCAGGCGGCTGACGCCGAACTGGACGAGTTCGACTTCGATGTGATTCAATACGGACATGGCGTCTGGCGCCTCGCGCCGCGGCGCGCCGCCGCTCCGGAGGATCGCCGACCATGACCCGCCTTCGCCGCCACGCCGCTCTCGGCCCGCTCGCCGGATTTCTTCTCCTCGGCGCCTGTGCGGAGCCGTTCGACGCCCCCTATGAGGGCGAGACGGGCGCGACCGAGGCGGTGAACGCGATCGACGCCGCGGGGCTCAACGACCTGATGCTGACCGTCTCCGACCCGGAGACAGCGGTGAGCTACTTCCGGCGGGCGCTCGACGAGACGCCAGAGAGGGCCGATCTCCGCCGCGGCTACGCCCTCGCCCTCGCCCGCGCGCGCCGCTTCGCCGAGGCGGCGGAGGTTTTCGTAGGGCTGGAGGCGGACGGGCTGGCGGATGACGCGCTGCGCGTCGAGTACGCGCACAGCCTCGCCCGCCTTGCACGCTGGGAGGAGGCGGAGAGCCAGCTTGCGCTCGTCTCCTCTTCCCTCGACACGCCGCGCCGCCACCTGATCGACGCCATGCTCGCCGACCAGAGGCAGGACTGGGCGGGGGCCGACACGGCCTACGAGGCCGCGCGCCGCCGCGCGGTGAACCCGGGGGCGGTTCTGAACAACTGGGGCGTCAGCCGCCTCTCGCGCGGCGACGCGGCGGTGGCGGCGCGAACCTTCGAGGAGGCGCTGTCCTTCGACCCGCGCCTCTTCAACGCGAAGAACAACCTCGCCGTGGCCCGCGCGCTCGAAGGGGAATACAGCCTGCCGCTCGTCAGTCTTTCGGAAGAAGAGCGCGCGACGCTCCTGCACAATGTCGGCGTGGTCGCGCTCCGGCGCGGCGACGTCGAGGCGGCGAAGGGGCTTTTCTCGATGGCGGTCGCCGCGCATCCGCGTTTCTACCCAGAAGCGGCGGAGAAACTCGCGGCGCTTCAGGCCAGCGTGACGAACTGACCGCCGATGAGCTTCGATGCGCCCCTCGCCGCGCTCCTGATCGCAACGCCGCCTGCGCTGGCTATCGCGATATCCGACCTGCGCACGATGCGCATTCCGAACTGGCTGACCGGTGCGACTGCAGCGCTCTTCCTCGGCTTCGTATTCCTCGCGCTGCCCGCCGAGGCAGCGCTCTGGCGGCTGGCCGGCGCTGCGATCGTGCTCGCCTGCGGTTTCGGCCTCTTTCTTCTCGGCGTGGTCGGCGGCGGGGATGCGAAGGCGGCGGCGGCCTTCGCGCCGCTCGTGGCGCCGCATGACGCCGGCGCGGCGCTTGTCCTGCTCGCGCTCTCGGCGCTCGTTGGGCTCATGATCCTCTCGTTCCTCAGGCGCACGGCGCTCGCCCGCGGGGGCTGGGCCGTCTGGTCAGCCCGGCGCGCCTTTCCCTATGGCGTCGCGCTTTCCTCCGCGCTCCTGATCTATCTCGCCCTCGCGGCGTTCGCGGTGTGAGGCGATGAAAGGACATCCGCCGCCCTCGCCCCGCAAGCTGGAGGAGACCGGGCTGGAGCCCGGCTTCCTGCTCGACCACATGATCCGCAGCATCTATCGCCTCGGGCCGGAGACGCCTTCGGAGATCGCCGCGGCGCTAAGGCTCGCGACGCCCATCGTCGACGGGCTGATCGAGGAGGCGCGGGCCGCGCGCCTCCTGCAGACGCTCGGCGTCCGCTCGGGATCGGTCGCCGCGGAAATGCGCTACGAGCTTTCGGAGGCGGGGCGCGCCTGGGCGCTCGATTCCCTCAGACAGACTGAATATGTCGGCCCGGCGCCGGTGCCGCTCGCGCAGTTCGTCGCGCAGGTCGCGCGCCAGAGCATCCGGACGGAGACGATCGACCGCGCCCGCCTCTCCGAGGTTCTCGCCGGGCTTACGCTGCCGGAGCGGGTGACGGGCGCCGTGGGGCCTGCGGCGAACTCCGCCTCCTCGATGCTGCTCTACGGCCCGCCCGGAAACGGCAAGTCCTCCATCGCGAAGGCGATCTGCGCGGCCTTCCGCGACGCGGTCTTCATCCCGCACGCCATCGAGCTGGACCGGCAGGTCATCACCCTTTTCGACGCGACGGTTCACCGCGTCGTGCCGCTGGCGCGACAGGGGGAGGGAGGGCTGCGCCTCACGCTCGGTTTCGACAAGCGCTATCAGGTCTGCCGCCGGCCGGTGGTGGTGACGGGCGGCGAGCTGACCATCGACATGCTCGACCTCTCCTTCAACGCAACGACGCATATCTACGAGGCGCCGCTGCAGCTGAAGGCGGCCGGGGGCGTTTTCGTGATCGACGATTTCGGTCGCCAGCGGGAGCAGCCGCAGGCGCTCATCAACCGCTGGATCATTCCGCTGGAGCGGGGTGTCGACTATCTGACGCTCCAGACGGGCCGGAAGCTGGAGGCCCCGTTCGATACGCTGGTGATCTTCTCCACCAACATCCCGCCGCGGCAGCTGGTGGACGACGCCGCGCTTCGCCGCATCCGGCACAAGATCGAGGTCGGTCGCCCGAACCGGGAGGATTTCATCCGCATCCTCGTCGAGGCCTGCCGCCGCCGCTCCGTGCCGCCCGAGGAGGAGGGGATCGCCTTCCTCCTCGCCGAACTCTATGGCGAGGGCGGCGCGGACTTCGCCGCCTATCACCCCGAATTCCTGCTCGACCAGCTCGCCGCGATCAGCGCCTATGAGGGCGTGGAGCCGCGGCTCACGCCTGCGCTGCTGCGCCGCGCGTGGGGCAACCTCTTTACATCCGCCTGAGGGGCGTTCAGGGCAGCGGCAGCTCCAGCACGCGCGGGCTCCAGCCGTCCACATTGTCCCGCGCCTCGATCAAGACGCGGGAGACGCCTTCGGGGATCGCGACGCCACCGAGCGAGCGGGTGAAGGGCTGCTCGTCCAGATGCGGGTGGAGGAGCGTCCGCTGTCCGTAGACCGCTCCGTCCGGCCCGACGACGCGCCACGCGTCCGCGTAGTGCTCCCAGCCCGTATCCTCGTGGCGGAGCGTCACGTCGAACCGCCAGCCGCCCGCCTCCCTCGTCGCCGTGGCGTCCACGACTTCAACCTCGCCGGCGAAGGCGGGCGCGGCGGCAAAGAAGATCAGGAGGAGGGCGCGCATGGCCGGAAGATGGGTCCCGCGGCGCGATTCGGCAATCGCGGGCGCCGCAACCTTAGACCACCTTCACCACCGCCTTGCCGAAATTCGAGCCGGTCATCAGCGAGAGGAAAGCGGCGGGCGCGTTCTCCAGCCCCTCGGTCACCGTCTCCCGCGTCGTGATCTCGCCCGCGGCGACGAGGGGGGCGATTTCCTTCAGGAACTCGCCCTGCTTTTCCGCATGGTCGAAGACGATGAAGCCGCGCACGGAAATCCGCTTGGTCAGCACGGCGCGCCAGAAGCCGGGGAACCGGTCCGGCCCTTCGGGCGCCTGCGTGGCGTTGTAGACGCTGATCATGCCGCAGACCGGGATGCGCGAGAAATCGTTCAGGAGCGGAAACACGGCGTCGAAGGTCACGCCCGCGACATTCTCGAAATAGATGTCGACCCCGTTCGGGCAGGCTTCCCTGAGCTTCGCCTTCAGCTCCGGGTCCTTGTGGTCCACGCAGGCGTCGCAGCCCAGAACTTCGACCGCATAGGCGCATTTCTCCGCGCCCCCGGCGACGCCGACGACGCGGAGCCCCTTCCGCTTCGCCATCTGGCATACCATGGAGCCGACGGCGCCCGTCGCCGCGGAGACGACGATCGTCTCGCCCTTCACAGGGCGCCCGTGGATGTTGAGCCCGACCCATGCGGTGAAGCCCGGCATACCGAGCGCGCCGACGGAGAGCGAGGGGGAGAGCGTCTTCCCCCAGCCGAGCGCGGGGTCGAGCTTCGTCAACCCCTCGCCCGAATGGCCCTGCTCATGCGCCCAGTTCATGATCCCCATGACGAGGGAGCCGACCGGGAATTTCGGATTGTCGCTCTCCGTCACCTCCGCCACGCCGCCGGAATAGATCGGCTTCCCGGGCTCGAAAGGCTGCGCGTAAGATTTCGCCTGGGACATGCGGCCGCGGAGATAGGGGTCGACGGAGAGCCAGAGCAGCTTCAGCGCGACGCCCCCCGCAGGGGCCTTAGCCGGCGCGCCGTCGCGGATCGTGAACGTGTCGCTCGTCGGCATCCCGACGGGGTAGGCGCTGAGCAGGATTTCCTTGGATGCGGTCATGGTTCGGTCTCCTCCGGTTTGGCGCGGACCCTATCCCGGCGGCGCCGGCCCCGCCATAGTGACGCTAGGGAAGACCGGCCATGCGCGCGAGGGGGCTTGCGCCGCGCCGTCCGGCGGCTAGGGTTCCGCCAAACACGAAAAAGGGGAAGGGGACGCATGGGCGCGCTCGACGATCTGTTCAGCCTCGCCGGGAAGACCGCGCTCGTCACCGGCGGCGCCACGGGCATCGGGCGGATGGCGGCGACGGGCCTCGCCGGCGCCGGCGCGCGCGTCCTCATCGCCTCCCGCAAGGCGGAGATGTGCGAGACGACGGCGAGGGAGATCAACGAACTCGGCCTTCCCGGCTCCGTCGAGGGCTTCGCCGGCGACGTGGGAACCGAGGAGGGCTGCGCCGCGCTCGCCGCCGAGGTCGCGGCGCGAACCGGGAAACTCCATATTCTGATGAACAATGCCGGCCTCACCTGGGGCAAGCCCTATGGCGAGTTTCCCTTCTCCGCCTGGGAGAAGGTGATGCGCGTGAACGTCTCCGGCCTCTTCCACCTCACGCAGCTCCTCACCCCGCTCCTGGAGAAGACGGCGACGCTGGAGGACCCCTCGCGCGTCATCAATGTCGGCTCGGTCATGGGGACCGCGCCGATCGGCGTCGGCGCCTATTCCTATTCCGCCTCCAAGGGTGCGGTGCATCACCTGACGAAGATCCTCGCCACCGAACTGGCGGAAAAGCGGATCACCGTGAACGCCATCGCCCCCGGCCCCTTCCAGTCCAACATGACCGCCTTCGCGACGGCGGACGCCGAGAACCGGGACCGCATCGGGGCCAAGACCCCGCTCGGCCGCATCGGCATGCCGGACGACATCGCCGGGCTGATGGTGTTCCTGAGCGCGAAGGCCGGCGCCTATGTGACCGGCGCGATCATTCCCGTTGACGGCGGCATCCATGTCGAAACCGTCAAGGACCTTTTCTGAGGAGACGACGACGATGATGAACCTGGACGTGAGCGACAAGGTCCGCCCGCTGCTCGACGCCGTGTCGAAGATGCTGGTGGAGAAGGTCTATCCGGTGGAGGCCGAATTCGAGGAGGAGATCGGCAAGCACCCGAAGGGCCGTTTCCATCATACCGACCGGCAGCTCGAAATCCTCGACGGCCTCAAGAAGGAGGCGAAGTCGCGCGGGCTCTGGAACTTCTGGCTCACGGATTCCGAACGCGGCTACGGCCTCAACACGGTCGAATACGCGCATCTCGCCGCCGAGATGGGCAAGTCTAAACTTGGGCCCGAGACGTTCAACTGCTCCGCGCCGGACACCGGCAACATGGAAGTGCTGGAGCGCTACGGCACCGAGAAGATGAAGAAGGACTGGCTCGAAGACCTGATGGAGGGGAAGATCCGCTCCGCCTACCTGATGACCGAGCCGCAGGTCGCCTCCTCCGACGCCACGAACATCTCCATGTCGGCGGTCCGCGAGGGCGACGAATGGGTGCTGAACGGGGAGAAGTGGTGGGCCTCGGGCGCCGGCGACCCGCGCTGCAAGGTCTATATCGTGATGACCTGCACGGACCCGGACAACGAGAACAAGCATCGCCGCCACTCGATGATCCTCGTCCCCGCCGGCACGCCGGGCGTCGAGGTGCTGCGCCCGATGCAGGTCTTCGGGCAGGATGACGCGCCGCATGGCCACATGCACATGCGCTTCACCAATGTCCGCGTGCCGTACGAGAACCTGATCCTCGGCGAAGGCCGGGGCTTCGAGGTCTCCCAGGGCCGCCTCGGGCCGGGCCGCATCCACCACGCGATGCGCGCCATCGGCGCCGCGGAGCGGGCGCTCGAGTCGATGTGCCGGCGCGCCCTCTCCCGCACCGCCTTCGGCAAGAAGCTCGCGGACCTTGGCGCGAACCATGACATCATCGCCGAGTGCCGGATGGAGATCGACATGGCGCGGCTCCTCTGCCTCCAGACCTGCCACATGATGGACACGATCGGGAACCGCGCGGCCGCGCCGTGGATCAGCAAGATCAAGGTCATCGC
>JAUHWJ010000506.1 GCA_030424705.1 Alphaproteobacteria bacterium
GAAGCGAAGATGAAGGACCTGAACGCGAACGACGTGGACCAGGCGATGAAGATCATCGTCGGCTCCGCCCGCTCGATGGGCATCGAGGTGAAGGGGTAAGTCGATGGCGAAGATCGCAAAGCGCATCAAGGCGGCGCGCGCCGCCGTCGAGGGCAAGTCCAACCTCCCGCTCGCGGAGGCGGTGAAGCTCGTCAAGGCGAACGCCAGCGCGAAGTTCGACGAGACGATCGAGATCGCGATGAATCTCGGCGTCGACCCGCGCCATGCGGACCAGATGGTCCGCGGCACGGTCACGCTGCCCGCGGGCACGGGCAAGACGGTGCGCGTCGCCGTCTTCGCGCGCGGCCCGAAGGCGGACGAGGCGCTCGCCGCCGGGGCCGACATCGTCGGCGCCGAGGACCTGATGGAGACCATCCAGTCCGGCAAGATCGAGTTCGACCGCTGCATCGCGACGCCGGACATGATGCCGATCGTCGGCCGGCTCGGGAAGATCCTCGGCCCGCGCAACCTGATGCCGAACCCCAAGGTCGGCACCGTGACGCCGGACGTGGCGGAGGCGATCCGCGCCGCGAAGGGCGGACAGGTGCAGTTCAAGGTCGAGAAGGCGGGGGTCATCCACGCCGGCATCGGCAAGGCAAGCTTCGACGAGGCCAGCCTCATCGCCAACGCCCGCGCCTTCGTGGACGCGGTCGGCAAGGCGAAGCCGACGGGCGCGAAGGGCTCCTACATGCGGAAGATCTCGCTCAGCTCCACGATGGGCCCGGGCGTGACCGTGGACGTGGCCGACGCGAACGCGCAGGAAGCGGCGAAGACCGCCGCGGAATGAGAGATTCACGCCGGGTTCGCCCGGCGCGATACGGCGGGGCGCTCCGGCGCGCCGCCGCCCGGTCCGAGACGGAGGGCGGGGCTTCGGCCCGCTAAGTCCTTCCATAGACGGGAGACGCAGGATCAGCCGCCTCATCGCGGCGTTCTTGGCTGACCCGGGAACGGGAACGGAAGCGGAGGGGCGGGGAGCCGCCCTCCCGAACCTGAGCCGGCCGAAGGGGGAAACCCCGGAGGCCATAACCTTGGAGTAGACTGTGGATAGAGCCCAGAAGGAAGCGGTGGTCGAGGAACTCGGCCAGATCTTCTCTGACTCTGGCGCCGTCGTGGTGTGTCACTACGCGGGGCTCTCGGTCGCTGAGATGTCGGATTATCGCGCCCGCATGCGTGCGGCGGGTGCGTCGGTCCGCGTCGCCAAGAACAGGCTCGCCAAGATCGCCCTGGAGGGCAAGCCGTGCGAGGGGATGAAGTCCCTTCTCATCGGCCAGACGGTGCTCGGCTATGCCGAGGATCCGGTCGCGGCGGCGAAAGTCACCGTGGAATACGCCAAGGGGAACGCGAAACTCGTGATCCTCGGCGGCGCCATCGGAACCACCGTCATGGACGAAGCGGGCGTGAAGGCGCTCGCCGCGTCGCCCTCCCGTGAGGAAGTTCTGGCGTCCATCGTGGGGTGCATCATCTCCCCGGCCGCCAACCTCGCGGGCGCCATCGGCGCTCCGGCCTCCAACATCGCCAGCATTCTGACGACGCTGAGCGAGAAGGAAGCCGCCTGAACCTTGCAGCAATCGGGAGGCGCGGCCGAGGGCCGAAGCCAGACCCACGAAATCAAGCGAACGGAACAAGACAATGGCTGATCTGAACAAACTGGCCGAGGAGCTCGTCGGCCTCACCCTTCTCGAAGCGGTGGAGCTCAAGAACATCCTCAAGGACAAGTACGGCATCGAGCCCGCCGCCGGCGGCGCGGTGATGATGGCCGGCCCGGCCGCGGGCGCCGCCCCGGCGGAGGCCGCCGAGGAGCAGACCGAGTTCGACGTCATCCTCAAGGAGGCGGGCGACAAGAAGATCAACGTGATCAAGGAAGTCCGCGCCATCACCGGGCTCGGCCTGAAGGAAGCCAAGGACCTCGTCGAGGCCGGCGGCAAGGCCGTGAAGGAAGGCGTCTCCAAGGCCGAGGCCGAGGACATCAAGAAGAAGCTCGAAGAGGCCGGCGCCTCCGTCGAGCTGAAGTGATCCGGCCCGCGCGGCCGCCCCTCGGGGCGCGCCGCGCGGCCAAGGCTCGGGCCGGGGGCGACCCCGGCCCGCGCCGCGCCTTCTCGGGCGCTCCTGCGGGAGACTCCTGGAAGTCGCGGCGGTCCGAGACGCCGGCATGGGAAGCCGGCTGGGATGGGACCGATCCGACAGCGGGACGCCTGCGCGCCGTTTCCCCACCGGCGCGCGGCGGGCGAAAGACCAGAGGACCCAAATGGTTCAGACGCATTCCGGACGCAAGCGCATTCGCAAGTTCTTCGGCAAGATCCGCGAAGTCGCGAAGATGCCGAACCTGATCGAGGTGCAGAAGAGCTCCTACGATCTTTTCCTCCAGTCGGGCGACGGCCCGAAGCCGACGGACGGCGACGGGATCCAGGGCGTCTTCCAGTCCGTTTTCCCGATCAAGGACTTCAACGAGACGGCGGTGCTGGAGTTCGTGAAATACGAGCTCGAGGCGCCGAAATACGACGTCGAGGAATGCCAGCAGCGCGACATGACCTACGCCGCGCCGCTGAAGGTCACGCTGCGCCTGATCGTCTTCGAGGTGGACGAGGACACCGGCGCCAAGTCGATCAAGGACATCAAGGAGCAGGACGTCTTCATGGGCGACCTGCCGCTGATGACGGACAACGGCACCTTCGTCGTGAACGGCACCGAGCGCGTCAT
>JAUHWJ010000009.1 GCA_030424705.1 Alphaproteobacteria bacterium
CGCCGGCATTTCCGCGAGCGGGATCATGTTCGGCCCATCCGAGGGCGCGCGGTCCGGCGCCTCGTGCGTCTCGATGAAGAGCCCGTCCGCGCTGAGCGCCACCGCCGCGCGGGCGAGAACGGGCGCGAACTCCCGCTGCCCGCCGGAGGCGCCGCCGAGCCCGCCGGGCTGCTGCACCGAATGGGTCGCGTCGAAGATCACCGGCCAGCCCGTCTTCGCCATCGTCGGCAGCCCGCGGAAATCCGTCACGAGCGTATTGTAGCCGAAGCTCGTGCCCCGCTCGCAAAGCATGATCCGCTCGTTGCCCGTGCTCTCGATCTTGGCGGCGACGTTCGCCATGTCCCAGGGCGCGAGGAACTGCCCCTTCTTCACGTTGATCGCCTTGCCCGTCGCCCCCGCGGCGAGGAGGAGGTCGGTCTGCCGACAGAGGAAAGCGGGGATCTGCAGGATGTCCGCCGCCTCCGCCGCCGGCGCGCAATGGCCCGGCTCGTGAACGTCGGTCAGCACCGGGCAGCCGATCCGGGCGCGCACCTCCGCAAGAATGGCGAGGCCCCGCTCCATGCCGAGCCCCCGCGTCGCGGAGAGCGAGGTTCGGTTCGCCTTGTCGTAGCTCGCCTTGAAGACATAACCCATGCCGGCCGCCGCCGCCGCTCCGGCCATCGTTTCCGCGATCATCAGGGCATGATCCAGCGATTCGAGCTGGCAGGGCCCTGCGATGAGGAGAAGCGGGGCGCCGGCGCCGGCGCGAACGCCGCCGCCGATCTCGACGGCGCGGGGGTCTGTCATGTCATGTCCTCAGATTGCGGCCTGTTCGCGGATCAGCGAGATCGTAAGGAGCCCGATGATATAGGTCGCGAAGAGCACGAGGAAGACCAGCGCGACGTTCGCCAGCCGGTCCGGTTTGGAGGCATTCTGCGGCGCCGCCGGGCGCACCACCGTCTCGAGATAGAGCGACTGTTCCGCGGCGGAGGCGATCGCCGTCTCCAGCGTCGACAGGGCGGAGGAATACATCATCTGCGTCGTCGCCTGGTCGACCCGCGCCAGCTCCAGCTCGGAGGAAAGCTGCGCCATGGAGCGGTCGCCCCCCGCGCTCCCGTCGCCCGTCAGCCGCACCCGGAGGTCGCGGAGCTGCCGTGTCTTGACCTCAAGATTGGTGCGGAGCGGCGTAAACCGGCTGTCGATCGGGTTGGAAGTGATCGTCTCCAGCCGCGCGATTTCCGCCAGCAACTCGTCGATCTCCGCCTCCAGCGTCACGATCCGGGTCTGGAGCGCGCCCGCCTCGCTCTCGACCGAGAAGATCGAGAGCTGCTCCTGCACCTCCGCCACCTTCCGCTGCGCATCGCGCAGATCCTCCCGCGCCGCCGCGACATTGGCGCGCGCCATCTCCACCCCGTCATTGCGGGAGCGTTCGTTGAGCGCGTTCACCAGCTCCTCGCCATAGGAGATGATCGCCTCCGAGAACCGCTTCGCCGCCTCCGGCGTCACACCCACGACCTCGAGCCGGATGATCCCCTCCGCGCTGTCATAGGAGACCTTGACCTTGCCGGGGCGGATCAGTCCGCCGGCATAATAATCATGCGCCTCGTCCACCGTGGCGTCCGCGGCGAGGCGGTGGAACTCGTCGATCCGCTCGTCCTGGAAATGGGCGATCCAGCCATGGTCACGGTCCAGCCGTTCGAGGATGTCGCGGCTGAGGATGTACTCCTGCAAAGCCACACTGTCCTGGATCGAGCCCGCCCCCCCGAGGAAGGAGCCGAAGATCCCCCCCGGCGCCGTGCTCGTCCCCGATTTGAAGATCATCGCGCTCTCGGACACGTACATGTCCGTCGCCTTCTCGTAGTAATACCAGGCGACGGCGCCGGTCGGGATCAGCACGAAGATCATGAAGCGCAGCAGCATCCCGAGCGCGCGGAGCCTGCGGCGGCGGCGAAGCTCGCCGCGGATTTCCTGCATCCGCGCCTCGCGCGCCGCGCGGGCGAGATCGGGGGGGAAGGCCGCCGGCCCGGCGCGGAGCGTGGGCGCATGGGCGCCGGCCCGCGCCAGCGCGCCTGCCGCCGCCGGCGGCGCCTCTTCCG
Source organism: Alphaproteobacteria bacterium (assembly GCA_030424705.1). Lineage (GTDB taxonomy): Bacteria > Pseudomonadota > Alphaproteobacteria > Rhodobacterales > Rhodobacteraceae > Pikeienuella. The sequence goes on from JAUHWJ010000009.1 coordinate 2,076, forward strand.
CCTCGGGCTCTTCGGGCTCCGCCGCGCGGCGCGCCGTCTCGCGCGCCGCCTCCTGCCGCGTCGCGTCGTTCGCCGCGGTCAGCGCCGCCTCCTCGATCATCCGGCGCTCGCGCCGCCGCTGCGCACGCCGCGCGCGGATCTCCTCCGCCTCGGCCTCCTCGTCCCGCCGGGCCTCATCCATAGCTCACCGCCTCCTCGGCGAGGAAGCGCTCCGCCTCCTCCGGCGCCCCGAAGGTGTGGAGCCGGCTGTCGTCGATCACCGCGATCTGGTGGCAGAAATCCCGCATCTTCTCCGTCGAGCCACCGAGGAACAGGATCGGCGTCGCGCTCATCTTCTCCCTCAGGATCGGCCCCGCCCGCCCGGCGAATTCCGGGTCGCCCGGCGTCGTTCCCTCCACCACGAGATACATGTCGAAATCCAGCGCCAGCAGCAGCGAAAGCGAGAGCCGCTTCTGCAATGTGGAGGAATAGGTCTTCACCGGCATGTCCATGTAGCGGCCGATCCGCGCGAGGTCGATGACGAAGGCCAGAACGTCGTCCGGGTCGAGCCCGTAGATCATCGCGATGTAGCGGCAATTCTCCGCCCCCGACAGGGCGGGAATGAGGCCGCTGACCCCGCCGACCGGCCAGCTGATCTTGCCATAGCGGTATATCTTCCCGCCATCCGGCTGCTCCGCGCCCATGATGAGGTTCACGAGCGTCGTGATGCCCGCGCGCGGCGGCACGACGAGCCCGAAATTCTCCTCGAAATGGGCGGTGAAGGTCGCGTGCGCGATCACCGGCCGCATGCGCCCGCGAAAGTAGAAGGACTTGCTGACATTCTCGAATTGCAGCATCTGCGCCCAGCCCTCGCCCGCCGGCTGTGCGGGAGACTACAATCATGGGCGCCAATTGGCAAAATCGCCTTAATCCGCGCGATACGCCCCCGCCTTCCAGTCCCACCACCAGGCGACGAAGCGGCGCAACCCCTCTTCGAGCGGCGTGTCGGGGCGAAAGCCGACCTCCTCCATCAACCCGCTCACATCAGCCCAGGTTCGCTCGACGTCCCCCGGCTGCATCGGCGCAAGCTCGATCACCGCCTTCCGCCCGATCTCCCGCTCGAGGATGGAGACGAGCGCGCCGAGCCGCTCCATCCGCCGGTTGCCGATGTTGAATACGCGCCAGGGCGCGAAGGAGCGCGAAGGGTCCGGCGCCGACCGGTCGAAATCCGGGTCAGGCGCGGCCGGGCGGGGGAGGAGGCGGGCGACGCCTTCCGTCACATCGTCGATATAGGTGAAATCCCGCTCCATCCGCCCCTCGTTGAAGAGCCGGATCGGCCGCCCTTCCGCGATCGCCTCCGCGAAGAGGAAATAGGCCATGTCGGGCCGCCCCCAGGGGCCGTAGACGGTGAAGAACCGGAGCCCCGTGCAGGGCAGGCCGTGCACATGCGCATAGGAATGCGCCATCGCCTCGTTCGCCTTCTTCGTCGCCGCGTAGAGGGAGAGCGGATGGTCAACACTCCGTCGCTCGGTGAAGGGCGCCCGCCCCTCCGCGCCGTAGACGGAGGAGGAGGAGGCGTAGACGAGATGCGCCACCTTCGCCCGTCGGCAGCATTCGAGGATGTTCAGGAAGCCGGTGAGGTTCGAGGCGCCGTAGGCGGCGGGGTTCTCGATGGAATAACGCACCCCGGCCTGCGCCGCGAGATGGGCGACATATCGCGGCCGCGCCTCCTCGAAGACGCGGGAGAGCGCTTCGGCGTCCTCCAGCCCCGCCTCGACGAAGCGGAACCCCGCTCGCCCGGCGAGCCGCGCGAGCCGCGCCCGCTTCAGCGAAACGTCATAATAGGGATTCACGTCGTCATAGCCGACGACGGAAACCCCCGCCGCCAACAGCCGCTCCGCGAGGTGATAACCGACGAACCCCGCCGCGCCCGTGACGAGGACGGGCTCAGGCCCCAGCGCCGCCGCCCAATCCGCCTCTCCCACCGCTCAGCCCTTCTTCTCGACGCGGCAGACCGCGCCGGCGACGAAGGCCATCACGGCGGCGAAGAAGGAGAAGAGCGCGCCCATCTTCGCGGCGTCCTGCACCGGCCCCGTCTCGAACGCCACCGAGGCGACGAAGAGCGAGACGGTGAAGCCGATGGCCGCGACGCAGCCGAGGACGAAGAGATCGGGCATCCGCATCCCTTCCGGCAGGCCGAGCCCCATCGGCTTCGCCGCCAGCCAGCCCATGAGGAAAATGCCGAACGGCTTCCCGACCAACAGGCCGAGCAGCACGAGCCACGTCGCATCCCCCATCGAGGAGAACTGAACGCCCGCATTCGCCAGCCCGAAGAAGAAGAGCACGACCTCGACCGGATTCTTCAGCAGGTGCTCGCTGTGATTGAGCAGGTCGGTCTGATGATGCTCCGCTTCATCGAACATTCCGAAGTCTATGTCGGCATGGGGAATGGCCGGGATGATCGGCAGGAGGCCGAGCGCCGGATGGATGCCCGCCTCCTGGAACCCGTACCAGGAAAGGGCCGCGCCGATGAGATAGGGCCAAAAGCCGAGAACCTTCCGGCAGAAGGTCGTCGCCGGCTTGTCGCGCTTGCCCCGGTCCATGATCCGAGGCAGCCGGTTGAAGAGGAGCCATGCGCCGAGGGCCGCGGCGAGGGAAAGCAGCAGCCATTCCGGCGCCAGCTCCCCGGACGGATAGAAGATCGCGAGGATCAGAAGCCCCGCCGCGTCGTCCGCGATGGCGAGGAGGAGGAGGAAGCGCACGGCGGGGTGCCCGGCGCCGAAGACCAACCGACCGACGAGATAGGAGAAGGCGATGTCCGTCGCCGTCGGGATCGCCCAGCCGTTCGAAACCGCCTCGAAGGTCGTGGAGCCCATCGCCGCGGCGAGGCCGAGATAGACGGCGATAGGGCCCAGCATCCCGCCCGAGGTCGCGATCAGCGGCGTCAGCGCCTTCTTCCCGCGCAGGCTCCCGTTTTTCAAAGCCACCGCCTCCCATACTTCCTTGCCGGCAATGGCGAAGAAGAAGGCCATGCCGACATCGTTGATGAGGTAGTGGAGCGTCAGCGTGCGGTGGACATGGCCCTCCGCGTCCACATGAGCGTGGCCGATCCAGGCGTGGTCCACGATCACGTATTCTATGAGGTGATGGTAGCTGGCGTAGTCGATATTGGCCCAGGCGAGGCCGGCCAGCGCGCCGAGTATCAGAAGCGCGGAATATTCCGCCAGAAATCCCCAGACGCGGCGCATTGGCGGCTCCCTCTTCCGGCGGAGGCCATCGCGGCCTCCACGCGCATGCCCCGCATGCATAGTCCGGGCCGCAGGCGGTTTCAAACCGACATGGCGCAGCCGGGCGGCATCCCGCGGGAAACCGGGTTCACGCTCACCCGGTCCGCGAAACGCTATTTCTGATTATCTATATAAATCAGATTGATAACCCCTGTGCACACTGTGTGCACAGGGTTCGAAGGCCCGGTCAGATCGCCATCTTCCGGCTTTCCTCGATGTAGATTTCCCGGAGCCGCGTCGCGATCGGCCCCGGAACGCCGCCGCCGATCGCCGCGCCGTCGATCTCCACCACCGGGGTGACAAAGGCGGAGGCTGCGGTGCAGAAGGCTTCGTCCGCGGCCTTCGCCTCCTCGATGGAGAAGGCCCGCTCCTCGACCTTCATCTGCGCCTCCTTCGCGAAGCGGATCACCGCCGCCCGCGTGATGCCGTGCAGGATCTCGTTGCCGAGATGGCGGGTCACGATCGTCCCGCCCTTGACGATCCAGGCGTTGTTCGACGTGCCCTCGTTCACCATCCCGTCCGTCACCAGCCAGGCGTCGTCCTTCCCCTGCGCCTTCGCCTCCATCTTGGCGAAGGAGGGGAAGAGGAGCTGGACCGTCTTGATGTCCCGCCGCGCCCAGCGCTGGTCCTCCACCGTGACGACCTTGAGCCCGGTCTTCGCCGCCGGCGCGTTCACGAGGTCCTTCGCCTGGGTGAAGAGCACGATCCCCGGCGTAGCATCCTTCGGCCAGGCGAAATCCCGGTCCGCCGCGCCGCGGGTGACCTGAAGGTAGATCATGCCGTTTTCCAGCGCGTTCCGCTCGACCATCTGTCGGTGGATCTCGAGGAGTTCGTCATCCGAGCAGGCCGGCTTCATCTTCAGCTCGGAAAGCGAGCGATGCAGCCGCGCGACATGGCCCGCATAGTCCACCAGCTTGCCGTCGATCACCGAGGTGACCTCGTATACCCCGTCGGCCATCAGGAAGCCGCGGTCGAAGACGGAGATCTTCGCCTCCTCCTCGGGCACATACTCTCCGTTCACATAGACGATCCGGCTCATGCTCATCCCCAGAGTTCGGGCGCCGGCGGGTGCACGCCCTGCGCGTCATAGACAAGGCCGGGCCGCCGGTCCCTCGCGAGGAGGAGCGGCCCGTCGAGATCGGTGAAGGCCGCGCCCTGCGCGGCGAGCACGGCGGGCGCCATGCCGAGGGAGGAGCCGATCATGCAGCCGACCATAACCTTCATCCCCGCCTCGAGCGCCGCCTCGCGAAGCGCCAGCGCCTCGGTCAGCCCGCCGGTCTTGTCGAGCTTGATGTTGACCATGTCGTACTTGCCGACCAGCCCGGCGAGCGAGGCGCGGTCATGCGCGGCCTCGTCGGCGCAGACGGGAAGCGGCCTCTCCGCCCCGGCGAGCGGCGCATCCTCCCCCGCCGGCAGCGGCTGCTCCACCACCGCGACGCCGAGGCTGAGGAGCAGCGGCGCGATCTCCGTATAGAGGTCCAGCGTCCAGCCCTCGTTGGCGTCCACGATCATCGTCGCGCCCGGCGCGCCGCGGCGGACGGCGCGGAGGCGGTCGAGATCCTCCTCCCCGCCGCCGAGCTTGATCTTCAGGAGCGGGCGCTGCGCGTTCTCCCGCGCCTTCGCCTCCATCTCCTCCGGGCTCGCAAGCGAAAGCGTGTAGGCGGTGACCTGCGGCTTCGGCTCGAGCAGCCCTGCCAATTCCCAGGCGCGCTTGCCGGCCCGCTTGGCTTCAAGGTCCCAGAAGGCGCAGTCGAGCGCATTCCGGGCCGCGCCCGGCTTCATCTCGGCATTCAAAGCGGCTCGGCTTCCGCCGCCGGCATCGAGCCAGCCCTCGATCTCCGCGATCACGCCTTCCTGCGTCTCGCCATAGCGGGCATAGGGCACGCATTCGCCCATGCCCCGATGCGCGCCGTCGATCAGCTCGACCGACACCACCTCCGAAACGGTCCTCGATCCGCGGGAGATGGTGAAGACCCCGGCGATGGGGAAGAGTTCCCGCCGGACCACGCCCCTCACGGGAGCGCGTCCACCAGCTTGGCCGCGCCGAAGCGGTAGGGGTCGGTCGCCGGCAGGCCCATCTCGTCCTCAACCTTCGCGAGATAGGCCTTCGCATCGGCCTCGCTCATATGGGCGGTGTTGATGGAGCATGCGATGGAGACGCAATCCGGGTTCACCACCCGCGCGAGCGTCTCCGCCAGCGGGCGGAGCGGCGCGAGGCTGGGGGAGGGATAATGCGGCAGGCCGCGCATATGCGTCCGCGTCGGCTCATGGCAGAGCACGAGATAATCCGGCGCGCCGCCATGCACGAGCGCCAGCGTCACCCCCGAGTAGGAGGGGTGGAAGAGGCTGCCCTGCCCCTCGATCAGGTCGACATGATCCTGGTCGTTCGGCGGGGTCAGCACCTCCACCGCCCCGGCCATGAAGTCCGCCACCACCGCGTCAAGCGGCACGCCGCCGCCGGTGATGAGGATGCCGGTCTGCCCCGTGGCGCGGAAGGTCGCCTTCCTGCCCCGCGCCAGAAGCTCCTTCTCCATCGCAAGCGTCGTATACATCTTCCCGCAGGAACAATCCGTCCCGACGGCGAGCACGCGCTTGCCGCTCCGCATCTTCCCCTCGCCGATCGGGTACTTGAAGACCGGGAGCCGCACGTCGAAGAGCTGCCGCCCCGTCCGCTGCGCGGCGGCGACGAGCGGCGCCTGGTCCTTCAGAAGCGTGTGGAGCCCGGCGGCGATGTCCATCCCCGCCTCCATCGCTTCGACGAGCACGGCCATCCAGGCGTCCGAGATGATCCCGCCCCGGTTGGCGACGCCGATCACCAGCGTCTGCGCCCCGGCGGCGGCGGCTTCGGCCACACTCATCTCCTTCAGGCCCATATCCGCCTTGCAGCCCGGCAGGCGCAACTGGCCGACCGAGACGTCGGGCCGCCAGTCCTTGATCCCCTGCGCCACCTTGGCGGCGAGGGCGTCCGGCGCGTCGCCGAGGAAGAGGAGATAGGGCTGTCGCAGCATCGGGGCCTCCGTGTCGAAAGCCTGAATTCGTGGGTTAACGGCGCTTCGAGTCAAGCGCCGCTGCTGCGCCGCAGCGAAATCGCAACGCGCTTGCGGGGTCGGCGCCAAGACGCGGAGGTTTGCGCAAAATCTTGCGCGAGCGTCGCAACGCTTCGAAGATTCTTCGGCAAGGCCGCCGCCAGGCGGCGCGTTACTCGTGCTTTCCGAGGCGGGACCACAGCTTCTCCGCTCCTGTCAGGAGCGCGAAGGCGAAGACGCCCCAGAGGATCAGATCATAGGCGCCGAGCCCAATCATCCGCATCCAGCCGCGCCAGAGGTCCCCGCCCGGCGGGAGGACGCCGAGGAGCGGCACCGGCCCCCAGAGCCGGAACGGCCAGAACCGGGAAATATAGGCCAGCGCCAGCGCGAGCAGGAGAAACAGGACCGCGCCGAGGAGACCGCGCATCTCAGAGCGCCCTCAGCGTCGCCGGGTCGATCCGGAAGACGAGGAGATCGCCGATCCGTTCGATCTCGCCTTCGACCGAGACATAGGCGGCGGTGAAGGCGAGCGCCTCCGGCGGGAGCGGCCCGCCCTCCGGCCCGGCCATCAGCAGAAACGTCGCGCCCTCAATCGGCGCCGCAGAGACGAACACGGCCGGAACCCCGCCGGTGATGCAGAGATTGGCGCAGGCCTTGTGCGAGAGGCCGCGCCCGGGCCGCATCGCCCCGGCGGCGCATTTCCCGTCGCAGATTTCGCCTTCGAGGCGCCAGCGCCCGAGCCGTTCGGGAGGGGAGAGCGCGGGCGCATCGCCTTCGGCGGCGGAGAGGTTCCGCTCCCCGCCGCCGATCTGGAGCATGTCGAGATCGCCGCGCCTCAGGATCACGCCGCCGGCCTTCACGAGTCTCCTGTCAAGCGCGGCGACCTGCGGTGGCGCGAACTTCCCGCCGCCCGACAACATCACCGTCCGCCCGGCGGCGAGGCGTTCGGAGCCCTCCGTCACCCGGATCACCGGATAGGGATGGAGGGAAAGGACGCCCGTCACCTCCTGCCGCCCGAAATCGAAGCGGAAGCCGGCCTCGTCCGGCGCCGCCTGGGTGGAGGCCGCGAACCAGCCGGCGACGGCGAAGAGCAGGATCAAAGCCGCGGCGATGGCGGCGAGGAACGGCCGGAGCCCCGGCGGTATCGGGAAGAAGCCGATGAAGAACTCGTCCCGCGCCCTCATCTCGGGGCCTCAAGCGGCTGAACCGGCGTTCCGGGCGGGTTCGCCCGCGCGTCGATCTCGATCAGCCCGGCGCGGAGCCGCAGCCGATAGGTCGGCACCTTCTCGGTGAAAGGGGCCGGCGAGCATCCGTCATCGACCCGGTACTGGAAGCCGTGCCAGGGGCAGGTCACGCAGCCGTCCACGACCCGCCCCTCGCCCAGCGGCCCGTTCTGGTGGGCGCAGGCGTTCGAGATGGCGGAGAACCGACCCTCATGGCGGAAGACGGCCGCCCGCTCGCCCCCGGCGAGCCGGACGACCCGCGCGCGCCCCTCCTCGATCTCCTCCGGCCGGCAGACGGGAACCCACTCTCCCATAGCCGCCGCGGCCCCCCGCTCCTTCCGCCACGCGGCGAGATGGAGCCCCGCGACGAGGAGCGCGAGCGCCCAGACCAGCGCGGGAAAGGCGAGCCCCCGCACCCCCTGCGCCGCGCCGAGCGTCACATGCGCGACGACGGCGGCGTAGGCCGGATAGATCAGGTAGTGCAGCGACTTCCAGATCCGCGGCGTCAGGAACGAGAGCCAGAAGTCATGGCTCGTCGCCGCGAGGATGAGGAGCGCGAGGAGCGCGAACATCCCGAACGCCTCGAACGGGAATCCGAGCGCCCTGTCATAGGCCGTATTGGAGAAGAGCAGCGCCTCCCATGAGGGGAGCGGCGTGAAGACGAAGTACCAGTTGAAGACGAAGAGGAAATGGCTGAGCGCAACCAGCGCCGTCATCACCCCGAAATGCCGGCGGTTGTAGAGGAGCGGCAGGAACCGCCCGTCGAGCCGCGCCAGCGGGCCGATCATCAGGATCACGCTCATCATCAGGAAGGCGCAGGAGCCGAAGGCCCGGGCGTTGTGGATCGGCGGCGTGATCGGGCTCGCATGGCCGAGCAGGGCCGGGCCAAGCTCGACGAAGATCCAGAGATAGAGCCCGACGGCGAGCGCGAGGGCGAGGTTGTAGCGGTGCTTGAATCCGTTCCACTGCACCGGGATGTAGGAGACGCTCATTCCGGCGCCGCCAGCAGCACAGGCGCGCCCGAGGGCGGCGCCTGCCGGATGGCGAGGCCCGCGAGGATCGTGAGCGGGATCAGGACGGCGAGGAGGAGCGCAGCGAAGCCATGCGCCCGCCGGGGCGGCAGGTGCCGTTTCGCCCAATCGTCCCGCCCCGTCTCCAGGACCAACCAACGCCAGAGGACCAGCGGCCAGATCAGCAGGACGCCGGGGATCAGCAGCGGGCGGAAAATCCAGGCGCCGCGAGCGTTCGGCTCCACGCGCCCGACGCCCCAGAGCAGGAACGGGACGGACACGACCGCTCCGGCCCAGAGCCAGAGGCGGGCGAGATCGATGAGAAGGGCGGCGGTCTGCACGACGATGATCCTCGCTACTCGGTTGCTCATAGCCGCCGCGGGCGACAGCATGATGTCACGTTTCCATCAGCGCCGCGCTCGCTTTTCCTGAGGCCGCCGAAGGGTTATACCCTCGGGCAAAAGCCACGCCCCGGAGGACGCCAGATGCCCGAATACCGCTCCCGCACCACCACCCACGGCCGCAACATGGCTGGCGCCCGCGCGCTCTGGCGCGCGACCGGCATGGGGGAGTCCGATTTCGGCAAGCCGATCATCGCCATCGCTAATTCCTTCACGCAGTTCGTGCCCGGCCATGTCCACCTCAAGGACCTCGGCCAGATGGTGGCGCGCGAGATCGAGAAGGCGGGGGGCGTCGCCAAGGAGTTCAACACCATCGCCGTGGATGACGGGATCGCGATGGGGCATGACGGGATGCTCTATTCCCTGCCGAGCCGGGAGATCATCGCCGACAGCGTCGAATACATGTGCAACGCCCATTGCGCGGACGCGGTGATCTGCATCTCGAACTGCGACAAGATCACGCCCGGAATGCTGATGGCGGCGATGCGGCTCAACATTCCGGCGATCTTCGTCTCCGGCGGGCCGATGGAGGCGGGCAAGGTCATCCTCGACGGGACGGAGCGGAAGGTCGACCTCGTCGACGCGATGATGAATGCGGTGAACCCCAACGTCTCCGAGGCGGACAGCGAGAAGACGGAGCGGAGCGCCTGCCCGACCTGCGGCTCCTGTTCCGGCATGTTCACGGCGAACTCGATGAACTGCCTCACCGAGGCGCTGGGCCTCGCGCTGCCGGGGAACGGCTCCACGCTCGCCACGCACGCCTACCGGAAGGAGCTCTTCCTCGAAGCGGCGCGGACGATCGTGTCGCTCGCCCGCCGCTGGTACGAGCAGGACGACGTGACGGCGACGCCGCGGGGCATCGCGAATTTCGAGAGCTTCGAGAACGCGATGACGCTTGACATCGCGATGGGCGGGTCGACCAACACGATCCTCCACCTCCTCGCCGCGGCGCGGGAGGGGGGGGTGCCCTTCACGATGGACGATATCGACCGGCTTTCGCGCCGGGTGCCGCATCTCTCCAAGCTCGCGCCCTCGACCTCCGAGTATCACATGGAGGATTTCCACCGCGCCGGCGGCATCATGCGGCTGATGGGGGAGCTGGACCGGCTGGGGCTGATCCATCGGGACCGGCCGACGGTCCATTCGAAGACCTACGCCGAGGCGCTGGAGAAGTGGGACGTGCTGCGGAACCCGGCGCCCGAGGTGCTGGAATTCTTCCGCGCCGCGCCGGGCGGGGTGCGGACGACGGAGGCGTTCAGCACCTCCAACCTCTGGAAGGACCTCGACCTCGACGGGGAAAAGGGCTGCATCCGGAACGGGGCGCACGCCTATTCACAGGATGGCGGGCTCGCCGTCCTTTACGGGAACATCGCGGAGGACGGGTGCATCGTGAAGACGGCGGGGGTGCCGGAGGAATGCCTCGAATTCACCGGCAAGGCGATCGTGTTCGAGAGCCAGGACAGCGCGGTGAAGGGCATCCTCGGGAACAAGGTGAAGCCCGGAGACGTGGTGGTGATCCGCTATGAGGGGCCGAAGGGCGGGCCGGGGATGCAGGAGATGCTCTATCCGACCTCCTACCTGAAGGCGGTGGGGCTCGGGAAATCCTGCGCCCTCATCACGGACGGGCGGTTCTCCGGCGGCTCCTCCGGCCTCTCCATCGGGCATATCTCGCCTGAGGCGGCGCTCGGCGGGGCGGTCGGGCTGATCGAGGACGGGGACGAGATCCGCATCTCGATCTCGGGGCGGAGCCTCAGCCTCAACGTCTCCGACGCCGTGCTGGCCGAGCGGCGGCGGGCGATGGAGGCGAAGGGGGCGGCGGCGTGGCAGCCCGTGGAGGTCCGGCCCCGGAAGATCACCCCCGCGCTCAAGGTCTTCGCGGCCTTCGCGACCTCGGCCTCCGAAGGGGCGGTGCGGGACGTGGACGGGTTCCTCGCGGCCCGGACAAGGAGCCTCGCGGCGGAGTGACGGGGGCCTCCGGAGGCCGGTTTCCGCGGATTTCCATGGATATCGGCCCCGGAGGCTTGATTCCAAACGAAAAAAACCGTGATCGGTTTTGAAACAATCTGCGCCCGCCGAGTCAGGCGGGCGGTTGGCGGGGCGTGGGTAAAATTCACACGGTCGGCGGGAGCGGTGACGCCGCCCCCTCTCCCCCGCCCCTCTCCCGCCGGGAGAGGGGTGCGCTGACGGCGCCGTGAGCGCTTCCTCCCTCCCGGCGGCAGGGAAGAGAGGAGGGAGGGGCGGGGCGGTCAGCGGGCGCGGGCCGCCGCAAGGTTCTGGCGCGCCGCTTCGAGAAACGGTTCGTCCCCCGGCAGCAGCCGGCCGCCCGCCGCTTCCCGCTCCATGATCGCCACCACCTCCGCCCAGTGCGCCGCCGCGTTCGCCTCGTCGAGCCCGGCCATGCGCCAGAGCGAAACCCAGACATCCCGCGCCCAGCCCGCATTGCCCGGATCGCCCGCGGCGAGATCGCGGGCGATGGCGAGCGACTCCTCATAGGCCGCCAGCGCCCCCGCCCGGTCCCCTTCCGCGACGCGGACGTCGCCGATCTTGTTCCGGCTCACCGAGACGTCCCGCGCCCAGCCCGCATTCCCCGGATCGCGCGCAGCGAGAGCGCGACGGATGGCGAGCCCCTCCTCATAGGCCGCCAGCGCCCCCGCCCGGTCCCCTTCCGCGACTCGGACGTCGCCGATCTTGTTCCGGCTCACCGAGACGTCCCGCGCCCAGCCCGCATTCCCCGGATCGCGCGCGGCGAGAGCGCGGCGGATGGCGAGCCCCTCCTCGTAGGCTTCCAGCGCCCCCGCCCGGTCCCCTTC
>JAUHWJ010000507.1 GCA_030424705.1 Alphaproteobacteria bacterium
CCGCCATCGCACGGAAGGAGGCGATCCTCGCCCGTGCGCAGTGCCGCGTGCCGCCCGAGGTGGACCGCGCGGTGCGCGAAGCCTTCCGCATCCATTTCTGAGGGGCTTTCATGCGTTACGCCTTCATCGGCCTCGGCAATCTCGGCGGGCATCTCGCCGCGAGCCTCCTGCGCGCCGGGTTCTCCGTGACGGTCCATGACCGGGAGCGGGGGCTGGCGGACCGGCATCTCGCCGCCGGCGCGACCTGGGCGGAGAGCGCCACGGCGGCGGCGGAGGGGGCGGATTGCGTCATCACCTGCCTGCCCTCGCCGGCCGTTTCGGAGGCCGTGCTTCGCTCGATGCTGCCGGCGATGAAGCCGGGGGCGGACTGGATCGAGATGTCCACCGTCTCGCGGGACGACGTGCTGCGCCTTTCCGCGCTGGCGGCGGAGGCGGGCGTCGGCTGCCTCGAATGCCCTGTGACGGGCGGGGTGCATCTCGCGCTCCGGGGGGAGATCACGGTTCTGGTGGGCGGGGAGGAGGCGCGCTTCCTTCGCCACCGCCCGGCGCTCGAGGCGATGGGGAACCGGATCATCCACATGGGCCCGCTCGGCTCCGCTGCGATCATCAAGGTGATCACGAACATGCTCGCCTTCATTCACCTCGTCGCGGATGGCGAGGCGCTGATGCTGGCGAAGCGCGGGGGGCTTGATCTGGCCAAGGCCTGGGAGGCGATCGCCGCCTCCTCCGGGAACTCCTTCGTGCACGAGACGGAAGGGCAGCTGATCCTCAACGGGAGCTACGACATCGCCTTCACGATGGACCTCGCGCTGAAGGATCTCGGCTTCGCGATGGGGTTCGGGCGGGAATTCGGGGCGCCGCTCGAACTGGCGGGGCTGACGGAGCAGACCTTCATCCGCGGCAAGGCGGCCTATGGCGGGGATGCGCAATCCACCCAGATCGTGAAGCTGCTGGAGGATGCGCTGGGGACGGACCTCCGCGCGCCGGGGTTCCCGGCGCGGCTCGAATAGGGGGCGGGGCCGCGCTATCCTTGCGGCGATGCGGCCCGACGACCTTCTCCATCCGACGCCCGAAGGGCTCTATTGCCCGCTCGGCGACTTCCATATCGACCCGTCGCGGCCCGTCCGCCGCGCGCTCATCACGCATGGCCATGCGGACCATGCGCGGGCGGGGCACGGCGCCGTCTGGGCCACGCCGGAGACGCTGGAGATCATGGCGATCCGCTATGGCGCGGGCTTCGCGCGGGAGATGCGGAGCGATGCGAAGGGGGAGATCGGAGGCGTGCGCGTCTCCTTCCACCCGGCGGGGCATGTGCTCGGCTCGGCGCAGATCGCGGTGGAGGCGGGCGGGCTCCGCATTGTCGCGGCGGGGGATTACAAGCGGGCCTTCGACCCGACCTGCGCGGCGTTCGAGCCCGTCCCTTGCGACGTCTTCATCACGGAGGCGACCTTCGGCCTGCCTGTCTTCCGCCATCCGGACCCGATGGCGGAGATCGGGCGGCTGCTGGCTTCGCTGCGGGACTTTCCGGAGCGGGCGCATCTCGTCGGCGTCTATGCGCTCGGCAAGGCGCAGCGGCTGATCGCGCTCTTGCGGGAGGCGGGGTGGGAGCGGCCGGTCTACATCCATGGCGCGCTGCGAAAGCTCTGCGATTACTACGTTTCCCGCGGGATCGACCTTGGCCCGCTGGAGGACGCGACGGCGGAAAAGGGGGCGGCGGCGCGCTATGCCGGGGAGGTGGTGCTGGCGCCGCCCTCCGCCTTCGGCGCGACCTGGGCGCGGCGCTTCCCCGACCCGCTCTTCGCCTTCGCCTCCGGCTGGATGCAGGTGCGGGCGCGGGCGCGGCAGCGGGGGGCGGAACTCGGCCTCGTCATCTCCGACCATTGCGACTGGGCGGGATTGACGGAGACGATCCGGGAGATCGACCCCGGCGAGGTCTGGATCACGCACGGGCGGGAGGAGGCGCTGATGCGCTGGTGCGAGATCGAGGGGCGGGCGGCGCGGCCGCTCCATCTCGTCGGCTATGAGGACGAGCCGGAATGAGGGCCTTCGCGGCGCTGATGGACCGGCTCGCCTTCACGCCCGGACGTAAGGAGAAGCTGCGGGCGATCCGCCTTTATCTCGATCGCGCGCCGGACCCGTGCCGCGGCTGGGCGCTCGCGGCGCTGACCGGCGGGCTGGAGCTCCGGACGGTGACGCCCGCGCTCCTCCGGCGGCTGGCGGCGGAGCGGACGGACGAGGCGCTTTTCGCGCTGTCCTACGATTATGTCGGCGACCTGGCGGAGACGGTCTCCCTCATCTGGCCGCGGGAGGGGGATGGGCGGGAGCCGCCGCGGCTTTCGGACGTGGTGGGGGCGCTGCGGCGCGCGGGTCGGGCGGAGGCGCCGGCGCTCGTCTCCGGCCTTCTCGACCGGCTCGCGCCGCCCGAGCGCTATGCGCTGGTGAAGCTGGCGACGGGTGGGCTCCGCGTCGGCGTCTCGGCGCGGCTCGCCAAGCAGGCGGCGGCGGAATGGGGCGGGGTGGAGGCGGCGGAGATCGAGGAGCTGTGGCACGGCCTCTCGCCGCCCTATCCGGACCTCTTCGCCTGGCTGACGGGCGGGGAGAAGCCGGCGGCGGCGGGGCGTGCGCCATTCCGCCCGGTTATGCTCGCGACGCCTTTCGAGACGCGGGACCGGGAAGCGGCGCAGCCCGCCGACTTCGCAGCGGAGTGGAAATGGGACGGGGTGCGGGTGC
>JAUHWJ010000508.1 GCA_030424705.1 Alphaproteobacteria bacterium
TCGTGCCCGCGACCGGCCTGCTGCCTGCGGTCGTTCCGGGCGCATTCGGCGCCTGGCTCCTGCTCCTCCGCGATCACGGGACGATGCCGCTGGAGGAGGCGCTCGCCCCGGCGATCCACTATGCCGAGACGGGCTTTCCGCTAGTGGGGCGGATCGTCGGCGCCATGGCGACGGTCGAGGAGATGTTCCGCGCGCACTGGCCGAGTTCGGCCGCGATCTACTGCCGCGCGGGCGGTCTGCCGAAGGAGGGGGACCTTTTCCGCAATCCCGACATCGCGGCGACCTACAGGCGGCTTCTCGCCGAGGCGGCCGCCGCGGGCGGCGACCGTGAGCGCGGGATCGAGGCGGCCAGGCGCGCCTGGTACGAGGGTTTCGTCGCCGAGGCCATCGACAGCTTCTATCGCGCCGGACCGCTGTTCGATTCGAGCGGCGGTCGCAATTCGGGCCTCCTGACCGGGGAGGACATGAGCCGGTGGAGCGCGACGAAAGAGGCGCCGGCGACGCTCGACTATCACGGCTACACGATCGCCAAGTGCGGCCCTTGGAGCCAAGGCCCCTTCATGCTGCAGCAACTCGCGCTGCTGAAAGACACGCCGCTCGGAGAGATGCCGGCGGACGGGCCGGATTTCGTCCACGCAGTCGTCGAGGCCTCCAAGCTCGCCTTCGCGGATCGCGAAGCCTGGTATGGCGATGCGGAGGGGCATGAGGTGCCGCTGGAGGCGCTGCTCTCGGCCGACTACAATCGCGAGCGGCGGAGCCTTGTCGGAGAGAGAGCGAACGCCGAGTTGAGGCCAGGCTCGCCCGACGGGCGGCTTCCCCGCCTCCCGAAATACCGCATCGCGGACGAAAACGCGGCGAACCTGAACGCGATGCTTGGCGTCGGCGAGCCGACCGTCGCGAAGAGCGCCCGGCCCGACGGCGAACCGAAAACCGACCCGGACGGCGCGATGCGGGGCGACACCTGCCATATCGACGTGATCGACCGCTGGGGGAACATGGTCGCCGCGACGCCCAGCGGCGGCTGGTTCCAGTCAAGCCCCGTCGTCCCGGGGCTGGGTTTCTCGGTCACCACGCGCGGCCAGATGTTCTGGCTGGAGGAGGGGCTGCCGAGCACGCTCGCGCCGCGGCGCCGCCCCCGCACGACCCTGACCCCCTCAATGGCGCTGAAGGATGGCGCGCCATACCTGGCCTGGGGCACGCCGGGCGGCGACCAGCAGGACCAGTGGTCGCTCATCTTCCTGCTGAGGCACATCCACCATGGGCTGAACCTCCAGGAAGCGATCGACGCCCCCTCCTTCCACAGCGAGCACCCGCCGAGCTCGTTCTGGCCGCGGGAAGCCAGGCCCAACCGTCTCGTGCTCGAAGGGCGGTTCCCGCCGGAAACCGTGCGGGCCCTGCGCGATCGCAGCCATGACGTCGTGACGGGCGGAGACTGGTCCGAGGGCCGGCTCTCCGCCTGCTCGCGCGAGATTCGCGACGGCCGGCTCTATCTCCGTGCGGCGGCCAATCCGCGCGGCATGCAGGGCTACGCCGTCGGCCGCTAGGGCCGCACCTTTCTCTCGAACGGAGACCGACACATGCGCCGCGTTGGCGATTTCATCGTCGAGACGCTCATCGCCCACGGCGTTGACAGGATCTTCTGCGTGCCGGGCGAGAGCTATCTCGGCTTGCTGGACGCGCTCCATGACAGGCCGGAGATCGATGTGGTGGTCTGCCGACACGAGGGCGGCGCGGGCTTCATGGCTCTCGCCGATGCGCGGCTGACCGGAAGGCCAGGCGTCGTCTGCGTCAGCCGCGGCCCCGGCGCCTGCAACGCCGCGATCGCCGTGCATACGGCGCAGCAGGATGCGACGCCGCTCATCCTCATCGTCGGTCAGGTCGCCGCCGCCGACCTGCGGCGAGACGCGTTCCAGGAAATCGACTATAGCAAGATGTTCGGCGGCGTTGCGAAATGGACGGCGGAGATCGCCGACCCTGCGCGGGCCCCTGAGACCCTGCTCCGAGCCTTCCGGGTCGCCGCCGGCGGAACCCCCGGTCCGGTCGTCATCTCGGTTCCGGAGGATGTTCTGACGGCTGCATCCGACGCGCCGGCGGTCGCCCCGCAGCGCGCGCCCCGGGCGGCGCCGGCGCCGGGCGACGTCGCCGCGCTCCGCCGCTGGCTCGAAGATGCGGAGCGTCCGCTGCTGTTGGCGGGCTCGGCGCTCGAGTCGGATATGGGGCGCGCCGCGCTCCTGCGCTTCGCGGAGCGATGGCGCGTTCCCGTCGCCGTCTCCTTCCGGCGGCAGGACCTTTTCCCGAACGATCACCCGCTCTACGCCGGGGCGATGCAGCTCGCCAATCCGCCGGCGCAGATGGCGGTGATGGCGGAATGCGACCCGCTCCTCGTCGTCGGCGCGCGGCTCAGCGACATTACGACCCAGGGCTACGTCTTTCCCGAACTGGTCCGCCCCCGGAGGCGGCTGGCGCATATCCACCAGGACCCGAACGCGATCGGCACGCATTTCGCCACGGATCTCGGGATGGTCTCGGACGCGCCCGAGGCGCTCGACGCGATAGGGGTGCCGGAGGCGCGGCTACCTGACCGCTCGGGCTGGATCGGGCGGCTGGCGGAGCAGCGCCGGGCGCTGGCCGACCGCCGGGCGCCGGAGCCGACGGACGGGATCGCCTTCGACCGCGTCGTCGCAGCGCTGGGCCAGCAGCTTCCCGAGGATGCGATCGTGACGCTGGAC
>JAUHWJ010000509.1 GCA_030424705.1 Alphaproteobacteria bacterium
GGACCATATCCGCGAATTCAACAAGTCCTGGAACTATTTCGAGGGCTGGACGGAGGAGGCGCTGGACGCGCAGGCGCGGGCCGAGCGGGCCTGGGAGCGGCCGACCTGGAAGCTCGGCCAGCGCCCGGCCAACGGCGCGCATATGGACGGCCGCGCCTGGGCGCGGGAAGGGTTTTCCGACCCGTTCGAGGTGCTGGGCGAGAAGGCGACGCTCAATCCCGGCGCGGAGCGGCGCGCGGCGCAGCGCCGGCGCCTGCCGAAGAACGAGGAAAGCGCCCTCGGCATCCTCGGCTGCGGCCCGGAGACGCCGAAGATCGATATCCGCAAGCGCTTCAGGCAATTGGTGAAGGATCTTCACCCCGACATGAAGGGCGGCAGCCGGGAGGACGAGAACCGCCTGCGGGACGTCGTCTGGGCCTGGGACCAGATAAAGGGCTCGCGGAATTTCGCCTGAGAGACAACGGGTCCAGGGGCAAACCTGATGCGTATTCTCCTCGTCTGCCTCGGCAATATCTGCCGCTCCCCGATGGCGGTCGGCGCGCTTCGCGCCCATGCCGCGCGGGCGGGGCTTTCGCTCCATGTCGAGGGGGCGGGGACGGGAGGTCATCATGCCGGGGAGCCGCCGGACCGGCGGGCGGTCGCCGCCGCCGCGCGCCGGGGCTTGGACATTTCCGGGCTCCGCGCCCGCAGGGCGGAGGCGGAGGATTTCCGGCGCTTCGATCTCGTCTATGCGATGGACCGCGCGAATCTCGCCGCCCTCGCCCGGCTCCGGGGCCCGGAGGGCACGCCCCTTGCGCTCTTTCTCGACGAGGCGGGCGGGGCGAAGGCGCGGGAGGTTCCGGACCCCTATTACGACGGCCGCTTCGAGGAGGCGCTGGACCTCATCGAGGCCGCCGCCGCGGGGCTCGTCGCCCGGCTGGCGCGGGGCTGACGGCGAAATTTCGAAATTTTCGATTGTGCAACCGGATCAGGGGGATGACCCCCCTGCTCACTGTGAGCACACGCCCCTCAGCGCACCCCCATCCCCAGCTTCATCGCCAGCCGCCGCGCCGGGCGGACGCGGATCAGCGCGCCGAGGCCGAGGCGGCGGAGGTCGCGCAGCGGCTGCGCCTCGGCCATCGCCGCCCGGTTCAGCGCGTCCACCCCGGCGACGCGGGCGGCGAGTTCGGGCCAGCGGCGGGCGTAGCGGGCGAGCGCCGCGGGCGCGCCCGCATCCCCCTCCCCCATCCCGTCGCGGAGCGCGGCGAGGTCGCCGAGGGACATGTTGAGCCCCTGCGCCCCGATCGGCGGCACCACATGCGCCGCCTCGGCGACAAGCGCGACGCGGGGCACCGTCAGCCGGTGCGCCATCAGGGAGATCATCGGCCATGCGGCGCGGGGGGAGACGACGCGGAGCCGCCCGAGCACGCCAAGGCTCCGCCCGTTCGCCGCCTCCTCGAACGCCTCCTCCGGCAGGGCCAGCAGCCGCTCCGCCTCCGCCGACCGCTCCATCCATACGACGGAGGAGCGGGGGCCGTCCGGGCCGTCGGGCGTCGGCACCAGCGTGAAGGGCCCGCCGGTGCGGTGGATCTCGGTCGAGACGGCGCGGTGCGGCTCCTCATGCGCCACGGTGAAGACGAGCGCCTTCTGCCCGTATTCCGTGCGCCGCGCGCCGATCCCCGAAAGCCGCCGCACCGCGCTCTCCCGCCCGTCCGCGCCGATCACGAGCCGGGCGCGGATCGTCTCCCCGGTCGAAAGCCGGGCGATGGCGCAGTCCCGCCGCACGGTCAGCGCCTCCAGCGCCGCCTCGTTGAGGATGCGCGCCTCCGGGAGCCCGGAGAGCCGCTCGCGGAGCGCGCGGCGCATGGCGGAATTCGGGACGTTCCAGCCGAAGCCGGGCTGGCCAAGCTCGGCGGCCACGAAATCCCCGATCTCCCGCGCCTTGTTCTCCCGCCCCCCGGCGTCGATCAGGCGCATCGTCTCCAGCGGCGCTATCTCCGCCGCCAGCAACGGCCACACGCCCGCCTCCTCCAGCAGGTCGACCGCGGGGCGAAGGAAGGCGGTGGTGCGGCTGTCCCGCATCCCGGCCTCCGCGCTCTCCCGGTCCGCCAGCGTCACGCGCCGGCCCGAGGCGGCGAAGAGCGCGGCGGCGGTGAGCCCGGCGACGCCGCCGCCTACGATGAGGATGTCTGTCTCGCTGTTCATGGCTGGCAATCTAGCGGCCCGCCCGCCCGCCGCCAGCGCGTCAGAGAAGCGCGGCCCGCGCCGCCGCATCCCAGCCGACAAGAACCCGCCCCTCATGCTCGATCACCGGCCGCTTCACGAGCGCGGGATGGGCGAGGAGGAGCGCGGCGGGCTCCTGCGCCCGCTCCGCTTCGGAAAGCCCGCGCCAGGTGGTGGACTTGCGGTTGACGAGCGCCTCGGCTCCAGCAGCCTCAAGCCATCGGGCGAGGCGCGCCGGGTCCAATCCCGCGCGAATGTCGGCGATCTCCGCGTCCTTGCCGGCCGCCTGAATCTCCTTCAGCACCTTGCGGCATGTGTCGCAGGTCTTCAATCCCCAGAGCCGGATCATCTCACCCCCTCGTCACCATCTGGAGGAAGGCGGAGAGGTCGTCCGTCGCCGCGTCGGCGTGCTCGCCCTCACTCTCCTCCGTGATCCAGAGCGTTCGCATCCCCATCGAGCGCGGCGCGGCGAGGTTGCGGTGGTCGTCCTCCACCATCGCCGCGCCGGCGGGGGCGA
>JAUHWJ010000510.1 GCA_030424705.1 Alphaproteobacteria bacterium
CCCGCCGTCCTGCAAGCGGGCGGCGCTTCAGCGCCGCGCGAAGACCGCGCCGACGAGCGCGAGAGCGAGCGCGGCGGACACGGCGCTGAGCGCCGCGCCCCAGGCCATGTCGATCGCCGTGAGCCGCCATGTCC
Organism: Alphaproteobacteria bacterium; assembly: GCA_030424705.1. Classification (GTDB taxonomy): domain Bacteria; phylum Pseudomonadota; class Alphaproteobacteria; order Rhodobacterales; family Rhodobacteraceae; genus Pikeienuella. The sequence continues at coordinate 135 of JAUHWJ010000510.1, forward strand.
AGGGCGCGAGGGTGGCGAGGTTGGTCAGCTCGTAGGTTCCGTAGGCGACAAGGCCGAAGCCCGCGGCCGGCGCCGCGGCGGCGACCGGGCCACGCCCCGACCGGAAGGCGGGGGCGAGGACGAAGCCGAGCATCCCGGCCGGATAAAGGAGATAGAAGAGCAGCGCCGCATCGAGCCGCGGCTCCGCGATGAGGAGATCGCCGATCGCCGCCTCGAATTCCGGCAGAATCAGCAGCGGGATGCCGACCATGTCGATCCCGAAGAAGATCAGGCCGAAGGCGAAGTAGAGCGCGACAAGCGGCATTTAGGCCCTTTCCGGCGCGTCGCGCCTATTCGATGATGTCGTCGCCCGCCGCCTTCTTCTTCGCAGGGGCCTTCTTCTTCGCTGCCGGCTTCTTCGCCGCCGCCTTCTTCGTGGCCGTCTTTTTCGGCGCGGCTTTTTTCGGGGCCGCCTTCGCCTTTGGCGCCTTCGCGGCAATCAGCGCCAGCGCCGCCTCCAGCGTCAGCGCCGCCGGATCCTCGCCCTTCGGCACGGTGGCGTTGACCTTCTCCCACTTCACATAAGGTCCATAGCGGCCTTCATAAAGGCTTACCTTGCCGCCCGAAGGGTGCTCCCCGAGTTCCCGCAGCGGCGCGACGGCGGCGCCGCGGCCGCGGCCCGGGTTGGCGCGCTTCTCCGCGATCAGTTCCACCGCCCGGTTCATGCCGATGGTGAACACGTCCTCCGCGTCCTTGAGGTTCGCATAGGTCTTGCCGTGGCGGACATAGGGGCCGAAGCGCCCGATCGCCGCCTCGATCGGCTCGCCGTCCTCGGGATGGGCGCCGACGACACGTGGCAGCGATAGGAGTTCGAGCGCGCGGGCGAGGCCGAGCGTCTCCGGGGCGAGGCCCTTTGGCAGGGAGGCTCTCTTAGGCTTTTCGTCCGAACCCGGGGCGGCCTCGCCAAGCTGCACATAGGGGCCGAAGCGACCGGATTTCAGCCAGACGTCCACGCCGTAAGGGTCCTGCCCCAGAACCCGGTCCTCGGCGCCGCCATTCTCCTCGCCGCCGAGGGCGCGGGTGTAGCGGCATTCGGGATAGTTCGAGCAGCCGATGAAGGCCCCGCCCGAGCGCGCCGTGCGCATCGAGAGCCGCCCGACGCCGCAGGCCTTGCAGAGCCGCGGGTCGCTCCCGTCGCCCGGATCGGGGAAAAAGTGCGGCGCGAGCACCTCGTTGATCGTCTCCAGCACCTCGCCGATGCGAAGGTCCTTCGTCTCCGCGAGGTCGCCCGAGAAATCCCGCCACCAGTCCGCCAGGATCGCCTTCCAGTTCGCCCGCCCGCCGGAGACGTCGTCCAGCTTCTCCTCCAGCGAGGCGGTGAAGTCGTAGTTCACGATCCGCTCGAAATAGTTTTCGAGGAAGGCGGTGACGAGGCGGCCCTTGTCTTCCGGGATGAGGCGGCCCTTGTCCTTCCGCACATAATCCCGGTCCTGGATCGTGCCGAGGATCGAGGCGTAGGTGGAGGGGCGGCCGATGCCGAGCTCCTCCATCCGCTTCACCAGCGTCGCCTCGGTGTAGCGCGGCGGCGGCTGGGTGAAGTGCTGCGTCGGCGTGACGGCGACCTGCTTCGCGGGCTCGCCGGCGACGATCTCGGGGAGGAGGCCCTCCTCCTCGTCCTCCGCGTCGTCCCGCCCTTCCTCGTAGACCTTGAGGAAGCCGTCGAATTTCAGCACCTGCCCGGTGGCGCGGAGCCCGGCTTGATCCGACGGGTTCGATCCCGCGATCTCGACGATCGTGCGCTCGAACCGCGCGGCCTCCATCTGGCTCGCCATCGTGCGCTTCCAGATCAGTTCGTAGAGCTTCGCCTGTTCGGGTTCGAGCCCGGAAATCTCCCCCGGCGCCGCGCTCATCGCGGTCGGGCGGATGCATTCATGCGCCTCCTGCGCGTTCTTGGCCTTGTTCTTGTAGACGCGCGGCTGCGAGGGGACGTAGGAGGCGCCGTAGCGCGCGCCGATCTCCTCCCGCGTCATCGCCACGGCCTCCGGCGCCATGTCGATCCCGTCCGTCCGCATATAGGTGATGCGCCCCGCCTCGTAGAGCCGCTGCGCTGCGCGCATCGTCGCCTGCGCGCCCATGCCGAGCTTGCGGGAAGCCTCCTGCTGCAGCGTGGAGGTCATGAAGGGTGGGGCCGGGTTGCGCTGGCCGGGCTTCGCCTCGACGCTGAGAACCTTCAGCGCGGCGGCGCGGATCGCCTCCACGGCGGCCTTCGCGGCCGCTTCGTCGGCGAGGTCGAACCGGTCCAGCCGCTTTCCGCCGAGCGTCGTGAGCCGGGCCGTGAACCGGTCCCCCCTCGGCGTCTCCAGCTCCGCCTTCACGCTCCAGTATTCGCGGGCGCGGAAGGCCTCGATCTCCATTTCCCGCTGGACCACGAGGCGGAGCGCGACGGATTGCACGCGGCCCGCGGACTTCGCGCCCGGCAGCTTCCGCCAGAGGATCGGCGAGAGGGTGAAGCCCACGAGATAGTCGAGCGCGCGGCGGGCGAGATAGGCCTCGACCAGCTCCATGTCGATCTCGCGCGGCTGGCGCATCGCCTCCGTCACCGCGG
>JAUHWJ010000511.1 GCA_030424705.1 Alphaproteobacteria bacterium
TCCAGTTCCGCGCGCCCGTGAAGCAGTTCATCCTGAACAACGAGCGGCTCGGCATGGTCCGGCAATGGCAGGAGCTGCTGCACGGTGAGCGGTATTCGCATTCCTGGTCCGAGGCGCTGCCGGATTTCGTGAAGCTCGCCGAGGCCTTCGGCTGCAAGGGCATCCGTTGCGAGGATCCGGCCTATCTCGACGCGTCGGTCGAGGAGATGCTGGCCTATGACGGGCCGGTGATCTTCGACTGCCTGGTGGAGAAGCACGAGAACTGCTTCCCCATGATCCCCTCGGGAAAGGCGCATAACGAGATGCTGCTGGGCGAGGCGGAAACCAAGGGGGCGATCGGCGCCGGCGGGGCCGTCCTTGTCTGACGGCCGCTCAGCGCAGGCCGAGCCGGGGGAGAAGCCCGCGCCGCGGCGGCGCGGGCGGGGCGAAGTCCGGCGCGCACCAGCGCCGGATGAACTCCCCGAACTCCGCGGCGAAGGCTTCCGAAAGGACGGGCGCCATCTCCTGCCGGTGGCGGCGGGGGCGGCCGACATTGAGGTTGGTCCCGGCGGCGAGCGCGGCCTTCGCCGCCGCCTCCGCATCGACCGTCAGGCCGAGCTGCGCCGCGATCCGCGCCGCCTCCCCGGCCGCGCCGAAGGCGATCGGCTCGTAGGCGAGCGGCAGGACATTCGGCGCCGCGGCCCATTTCTGGAACTTCTCGACCTGGGCGCGGATCACCGGCGCCGTCTCCTCGATCCCGCCATAGGGGCGGGTGCGGCCGCCCCAGCCGCGGCCCTGCCGCGCGGCGTCCATCATGGAGAGCGCGACGTCGCGCGGGTCCCGCGCGACGGCGTGCGCGGCGATCCAGCCCTCCTCCAGACCGCGAAGCACGCAGTCCCAGAGCCCGGAATGCGTCTTGACCGCGACGATGCGGCCCCGCGCCTCCGCGATCTCCCGGAGCGCCGCCAGCTCCCGCGGGCGGATCACCTCGACGAAGCGCCGGTCCGCGCCCTGGATCAGCGGGCGGAGGTCGACATCCTCCTGCCCCAGCCCGGCCTGCTCCAGCACGGCGGAAACAAGCCGGAAGGCGAGCGTCGAGCCCGATTTCGCCATCCCGTAGGACACATAGATCAGCGGCGTCACGCCCGCTCCTTCCCGGCCTCGCGCCGGAGCCTAGCCTGAAAGGCCAGAGATATGAACGCCCTCTCCATCAAGAAAGGCTCTTCCCGCAAGAGCGCCTACAATCTCCGCCCCACCTTCTCCGATGTGGAGGAGCGGCACACGCTCTCGCTGATCGTGGACAACGAGGCGGGCGTGCTCGCCCGCGTCATCGGCCTCTTCTCGGGCCGCGGCTACAACATCGAGAGCCTGACCGTGGCGGAGACGGACCATCTCGGCCACCTCTCCCGCATCACCATCGTCACTTCGGGCACACCGCAGGTGATCGAGCAGATCAAGGCGCAGCTTTCGCGCGTCGTGCCCGTCCACGAGGTCCATGACCTGACGGTGGAGGGCGCGGCGGTGGAGCGCGAACTCGCGCTCGTCAAGGTCGGCGGGACGGGGGAGAAGCGCGTCGAGGCGATGCGGATGGCCGACGTCTTCCGCGCCAAGGTGGTGGACACGACGCTGGAGAGCTTCGTCTTCGAGCTCACGGGCGACGTGCGGAAGATCGACGCCTTCGTCGACCTGATGCGCCCGCTCGGCCTTCTCGAAGTGGCGCGCACCGGCGTCGCGGCGATGGCGCGCGGGGCCTGAGCCCGCGCGCCATCCGGCTCAGGCGAGGCTGAGCTTCACGTCGAGATTGCCGCGCGTGGCGTTGGAATAGGGGCAGACCTGGTGCGCGTCGTCGATCAGCGCCTGCGCGGCCGCCTTGTCCATTCCCGGCAGCGAGACGGCGAGCGCGACGTCGAGGCCGAAGCCGCCTTCGGAGCGCGGGCCGATGCCGACCGTCGCCTTCACCTTCGCATCCGCCGGCACGGCCGTCTTCTTCTGGCTGGCGACGAACTTCATCGCGCCGAGGAAGCAGGCGGCGTAGCCGGAGGCGAAGAGCTGCTCGGGGTTCACCCCCTCCCCGCCCGCGCCGCCGAGCGCCTTCGGCGTGACGAGCTTCGCCTCGAACGGGCCGTCGAGGGACTTCGCGTGGCCGTCCCGGCCGCCGGTCGCTTCGGAGGAGGTGGAGTAGAGAACCTGGGTGGGCATGGAATGTCCTTTCCGACTCGGTGATCGCAGCGACCTTAGCCCATCGCCGCGACGGGCGCATGTCGCGGCGCTCGACCGGGCGGCGCGGGTTGGATAGCGTCCGGGCATGACCGCCCCGTTCCTCGCCCCCGACCTTCCCGGCGCCCCGCGCCCCGGCCTCTGCACCGATTGCGGCGTCTCGCGGATCGGGGACGGGAAGGCCTGCGGGCGGGCCTGCCAGTTCATCCGGCCGGATTATCCCGCAGCGGAGCGGGCGGCGCACGGGCGGGAGGCGGCGACGGAGGGTGACGAGGGATTCTTCGGCGTGACGCAGGCCATGCTGCGCGCCCGGCTCTCCCCCGCCGCCGAGGGGGCGCAGTGGAGCGGGATCGCCTCCACGCTCGGAGCAAGGCTGCTGGAGACGGGGGCGGTCGACGCGGTGCTCGCGGTCGCGCCCCATCCCGAAGATCGCTGGCGGCCGATGCCGGTGATCGTCACCGACCCGGCGGAGATGGCGCGGTGTCGGGGGATGCGGATGGGCTGGGCGCCGGACGCGAT
>JAUHWJ010000512.1 GCA_030424705.1 Alphaproteobacteria bacterium
ATTTTGCGGGTTTTCGGATTTGCGTCCGGTGGGGTGACGGTTTGAGCGAGACGATGACGAGCGACGCCGAGGAGGTGCTGGGCCGCGTAAAGTGGTACGACGCCGGAAAAGGCTACGGCTTCGTCGCCACCGACGATGGCGGAGGCGACGTGCTTCTGCACGCCAATTGCCTTCGCCGCTCGAATCTCAGCTCCGTGGCGGACGGCGCACGGATCCGCCTTACCGCCTATCGCGGCGATCGCGGTCGGCAGGCCCATGTCGTCCTCGAAGTGGAACAGCCGGCGACGATTGCGGCGGTGGTCGCGGCGCCGGAGCCGCCGAAACCCGCCAAGCCGACCGAAGTGCTCGCGGAGCTCACCAACGCCTCCGGCTGGTGCGCGGCGCGCATCAAGTGGTTCGACCGGGCGAAGGGCTTCGGCTTCGCCAACATCTTCGGCGACGAGGCGGACGTTTTCGTGCACATGGAGCTTGTCCGCGCAGCCGGCCTGCCCGATCTCGCGCCCGGCGAGGCTATCGCCGTCCGCGTAGCCGACGGTCCGCGCGGGCGCATGGCCTCCGAGGTCTGCGCCTGGGACGCGATGCCGCTCGTGATCGCGGGGGGCGACTGATCGGCGCCGCGCGCGCGGCCGCCGGCGCCGCCGGCCTTCTCGCCCTTGCCTTTTCAGGGGCGGCGTCGGGGGAAGCCTGCGCCCCCGTTCGGATCGACATCCGCACGGACCGGGGCGACGTCAGCTACAGCGTCGAGATCGCCGACGACCCTGAGGAGCGGGCGCGCGGCCTGATGTTCCGGGAGGAGATGCCGAGGGACGCCGGGATGATCTTCGTCTATCCCGAGGCGCAGCCGATGGCCTTCTGGATGAAGAACACGCCGCTGCCGCTCGACATAATCTTCATCAGCCGGCGCGGCGTGATTTGCGGAATTGCGGAGAACACGAGGCCCTTCTCCGAGGAGTCGATCCCCTCCGGCTGCGCCGCGCAGGTCGCGCTCGAGGTCAATGCGGGGGAGGTGGCGGCGCAGGGGCTGAGGCGCGGCGCAGCAGTCCGCCACCCTGCGATCCTGGATCCGGTCTGGGCCTGCGAATGAGCCCGGCGGAAGCGGGGCGAAGGGCGGGGAACGCCATAGCGGCGCAGGTGCGCGCCATGGGGCGCGGCCCCTCCCGCGGGCGCGGCCTGACGCGGGAGGAGGCGCGGGAGGCGCTCGCCGCCATTCTCGCCGGCGAGGCCGCGCCGGAGGCGGCCGGTGCGCTCCTCATGCTGATGCGCTATCGCGGCGAGAGCGCGGAGGAGATCGCGGGCTTCGTTGAGGCGCTACGCGGGCGGCTCGCGCCCTGGGCGGACGTCGGCGCGGCGGTGGACTGGCCCTCCTACGCCGCGGGGCGCACGCGCGGCCTGCCGCTTTTCCTCCTTTCGGCGCGACTTGTCGCCGCCTCGGGCCGGCCGGTTATGCTGCATGGCTGGAACTCCCATCTCGACCATCCGGTGACGACGCGCCTCGGGGCCGAGGCGCTCGGCATTCCGGTCGCGGAGAGCCCGGAGGCGGCGCGCGCCGCGCTGGCGGGGGCGGGGATTGTCTACGTCCCCCTCGCCGCGCTCGACGGGGAGGCCTTGCGTCTCCTGCGACTGAGGGAGGTGCTCGGCCTCCGTTCGCCGGTCAACACGGCGCTCCGCGCGCTCAACCCCGCGGGCGCCCCGGCCAGCGTGCAGGGGGTGTTCCATCCGCCCTACCGCGCCCTGCAGGCGGACGCGGCGCGGCTACTCGGGCAGAAGGCGGTCGGCGTGCTGAAAGGCGGGGGCGGGGAGTTCGAGAGGCATCCGGGCAAGGCGATCTCGCTCTTCGGCTTCCGGCCGGAGGGCGATTTCGCGCACGAGGCGCCGGCGATGGAGGAGATCGCGCCACGCAGGATGCGGGAGGAGGGCGCGGCGCCGAGCCCCGCGGCGCTCGCCGCGCTCTGGTCCGGCGCGGCGGAGGACGGATTCGCGCGCGCAGTCGTCCTCGCCACCGCAGGCGCGGCGCTCCATGTCGCCGGGGCGGGAACGCTGGCGGAGGCCGAGCGCATGGCGGAACGGTTATGGGAGGAACGATGCAGGGCGCTCTGATCTTCGTGGCGCTGGAGGACGAATTGCCGGCCTCGGCGGTTCCTGCCCATCAGGTGATCTATACCGGCGTCGGCAAGGTGAACGCCGCGCTCGCCGCAGCCGGCGCCTTCGCCGCCTCGCGCCCGCCCCTCGCCGTCAATTACGGGACGGCTGGAGCCGTGACGCCCGGCCTCTCCGGGCTGATCGAGGCCGGCGCGGCGGCGCAGAGGGACATGGACATTCGCCCCCTCGGCCTCGCCCTCGGCGAGACGTTCGGGGATGCGGAGCCGCCCTTGCTCCGCTGGGCGGAGGGGCCCATCGTCGGCACGGGGGACAATTTCGCCGCCGCGAAGCCGGAACTCGCCTGCGACCTTGTGGACATGGAGGCCTACGCGATCGCAAAGGCCGCGATCCGCGCCGGAGTGCCCTTCCGCTGCCTGAAATACGTCACTGACGCGGCGGATGAAGGCGCCGCGGCGGACTGGGCGGCGAACAAGGCGAAGGGCGCCGCGCTCTTCGCAGCCTGGCTTGCCCGGCTCTGATCGCGGGCTTCCCCGCCGCGCGCGAACGGGGTATTGAGGCACGGTCGGAGCGTAGCGCAGCCTGGTAGCGCATCTGCTTTGGGAGCAGAGGG